>NZ_CP083388.1:300000-600000 GCF_020042285.1 Ferruginibacter albus | reverse complement strand
ACATCTTCAACAATCACAATTGCATTTTCTTTTGCTTTGTGGCTTAACGCACCAATTTTAGCCAAGTCTTTCACCTTGCGGTTCAACTTGATATCGTACCCATGAGGTTTAGGACCAAATACAGTACCACCACCTTTGTACAAAGGGTTACGTAAGTTACCTTTACGAGCACCACCTGTACCTTTTTGCTTGTGCAGTTTTTTAGATGCTCCATGAACTTCCGCTCTTGTCTTTACTTTATGCGTACCCTGACGTTGAGCGCCACGGTATTGCTTTACAGCAAGATAAATAGCATGGTTATTTGGTTCTGCACCAAAAATTTCTTCCGGTAACTCAATGGTTCTTCCGGTCTTTTGCCCTTGTATATTTAAAATATCTACTTGCATGATTATTTCTGTATTAAAACGATTGAACCATTGTGACCCGGAACCGAACCACTGATTAATATATAATTCTTCTCAGGGAAGATTTTTACCACTTTCAAACCTTTTAATTTCACTCTGTCCTGCCCCATTCTGCCTGCCATGCGCATTCCTTTGAATACTCTTGACGCATCAGAAGAGTTACCGATAGAACCCGGTGCTCTTTGACGATCGTGCTGACCATGAGATGCTTCACCCACACCGCTAAAGCCATGACGTTTAACAACGCCCTGGAAGCCTTTACCTTTGGTAGTACCTACTACTTCAACTTTATCGCCTTCGGCAAAAATGTCAACAGTAATGGTTTCACCAATGTTTTTATCTATTTCGCTATCGCGGATTTCTTTGATTACTTTTTTAGGAGAAGTTTGCGCTTTGGCAAAGTGGTTGATGGCGGCTTTGTTGGAGTGTTTTTCTTTTTTATCGCCAAATGCTATCTGAAGAGCATTGTACCCATCGGTTTCAACCGTTTTCTTTTGTGTAACAACGCACGGGCCTGCCTCGATGATGGTTACAGCAGTTTGCTTACCGCTGGCATCAAAGACACTGGTCATGCCAATTTTCTTACCAATAATACTTTTCATTGTATCTGTTTTATACCCAGCGCTCCGTGAAAAACGGAGATAGGTGTTCAAATTTTTTCTTTCAAGAACTTACCTTCTGCCTGCTTCGACAAGCTCAGCAAACATGCTAAACCTGGCAAAAACGGTTCATTAGGCTTTAATTTCAACATCCACACCACTTGGCAAATCCAGTTTGCTTAATGCATCCACTGTACGGCTGCTGCTGGTGTAAATGTCTAATAAACGTTTATGTGTGCACAATTGAAACTGCTCACGAGCTTTTTTATTTACGTGAGGAGAACGCAATACCGTAAAGATCTTCTTATGCGTAGGTAAAGGAATAGGACCTGTTACTACTGCGCCGGTGCTGCGTACAGTTTTTACGATTTTTTCTGCTGATTTATCAACTAAGTTGTGGTCGTAAGACTGTAGTTTTATTCTGATTCTTTGTGACATATGTAAAGAACTTTAAAATTCCTATTTTTAAAATGGAGTGCGAAGGTACGGGGTTGATTTGAAATAGCAAAGGGAAAAAGAAAGTTTTTTGTCGAAAAAAGCAGAAAATAATACCAGGGCGGGTTTATTTAACAAAAATGATCTGTTCTTCCTTCAAAACAGGCTGGTTTTTAAACCTCAATACGATATTGGCTACCGTTACCACATCTTTCTGGCAATATATTACAATCCGTTGCAGGTCTTTTTCTTTCCAATATACCTCTCCTACCATGCTTCCGTCAATATCGTCTTTGGGAGAAGGAACACCCAAAGCTGCTGCCAGTAGTTTTAAAGATGTAAAATTTTTGTAGTCGCCGAAGCGCCAATATTGGAATGTGTCTATCAAATTCGTTTCCCAGGGTTTCATATTCTGAAAATCGAGATAAGCAGGAATAGGCAAATTATTCACCAATAATCTTCTGCATAAAAAAGGGATATCAAACTCTTTAATATTATGCCCCGTAAAGCTCCATTTATTGCTGGCAGCTTCTAATTGATTTACTGTTTGAATAAACGATTGCAACAGTTGCCCTTCATCATCTCCATAAATTGATTTTATTCTAAGCTGGTAATTGTTATTTTCTTTTCTAAAATACCCGATACTGATGCAAATAACTTTTGCAAACTCTGCCATTATACCTGCCCGTTGAGGATAATATTCATATACACTAACACCATCGGGTAATGTACGAAACACTTTTTCCTGCCAAAGCATTTTCCATTCTTCAGTAAGTAATTGAAAATTTTCTGACTGAGAGACAGTTTCTATATCTATGAATAAGAATTTTTCCAATGGCAATGATGTTATCATATCGGATGTTTTATTAAAATTAAAAAAGGATTGTGGTGTACAATCCTTTTAAATAAAATTAAATATTGATAAATGTTTAAAAAGTAACTCCTACAAATACCTGTATAGATTGATTGTGCCAGGCTTCTGTTTTCACAGCACTATTATTAATATCATTTAGTCCGTATTTATACCTTGCTCCAAAATTAACTAAGGGCAGCTGGATCCATAAGCCGCCAATAGCACTCCAGTCTGCATTGGAATACTTAAGACTATCTGTATTCCCATTCTTTAAATTATCAATTGTTTTGCTCAATAATCCTCCGTAAGAAGGACCAACTTGTAGTTTTACATGTTTGCTTTGTCCAACATTAATATTTAATAGTACAGGGATCTCTAAATAATTAAAAGTGGCGTTTTTCTGTGAGCCGCCTAAGAACAGATCATAGTAAGGTCCGGATGGATCATTATTAAAAGTGGTAGAAGACTGCACCAAGCTTATTTCGGGTTGCAGTCCAAAACGCTGACTGAAATTAAATTGAAAAAATACGCCTGCCTGGTAGTTAAAGTTAAATCCATCGCTATAGGATTGCCCCGTTATCTTATTAATATTTACACCTCCTTTAACGCCGAAACGAAAAAAGTTTTCCCTATCAATAGGCACTACATCTTTCTTTTGAGCAAATGAGTTTGCAGCAAACAATACAGCTGCGATCAAAAAATATTTTTTCATAAAAAAACTAATGGGTTATAAATAGAATCCATAGCAAGATACTTTCTTTAACGTTATAATATTATTAAAAAGGCTTGCGGTAAGCAAGCCTTCATACATAACATAACTTAATTTTATCTCCAACGTCCGGGAACCCAATACCATCCATGTCTGCGGTGCTTCCAATGACCGGCAACCCATACAAGCCCCGGTTTGGGTTCTGCCCAATACCCCCCCGTATAAACATAATTACCTCCTCTCCATGCCCAATCTTCATCAACCCATACATGGCGTGGTGAAGGAGGAGCCGTACGAACCACTATGGTGTGAGTTGGTCGTTCTCTAACAAATTGTGCAGAAGCCGTAAATGAAAATGCTATTGCTATGAATAACATTGCTATGATTTTTGAAAGATACTTTTTCATGTTTATTAATTTTTTGGTTTGATTGGAAACTATGTCCGTAGTTTAATTACAATAGACATGCCAACAAACCTGCTTAACACTTAAAAAACATTTGCCAATCGTTTGTTAAAACGTTATGCCTGCAACTGCTTTGTTAATTCAAACAAGGTATAAGCTTTCAGTAAGCCTTGCTATCTTAGCATCTTTAATAAATAAATTTGAAATTCAAAGCCTTATTCTTTTGCATATACCTGCTGGCAGCAGGCTGGTGCTTTCACCGGGATGTTTATCTCGAAAAATGCTACTCCAGTGATCTGCGAAACAGGATAGTAGGCGCCCGGTTAGAAGAAGATGGCGTATCTCCTTATTTCTATAAGTGGAAAATATCGGATGGCATGCGTTATTACGATCCTGCAACAATGGATAATTATAAATTCTCCGGAATTACTGCAAGCCCTTTTTTTCATCACTTGCTTTACCCGGTTGCCAATTGGCAACAGCGAACCATTTCTTACTTATGGCTGTTCATGGAATATGTTGCATTACTTATTACAACATTGATCGTACTTTCTTTTGCAAAGAATACTATTCAACAGTATGCGGTATTATCCATTGCCATTCTCTTCTTATTTACTGAAGCATGGAAAACTCATATACGGCTAGGGCAGCTTTATATATTTATTCCCATGCTTGCTGCCATTTTTTATTGGCTGATCAATAAAAAACAAAAATTGCTTCATGCTGTATGTGCCGGATTTGTCTGCATTACGCTGATATTAATTCGCCCGAATGCAATACTCTTTTTTTTACCACTTGCATTTTTCTTTAACCGCTTTTCCCGTAATTATTTAGTATGCTTTTTTTTACCGGTTGTATTGTTGTGTTCCTATTCTGTGATCAATAGCACTGAAAGAAATTTATGGACAGATTATTATAAGAATATAAAAATGCAGATCGCCAATTACCAGGGATACCCTGTTGAAAAAGTGAATACAGATAAAGATCCCGGTTATGCAACAATAGAAGGATTTAATATGGCAGCAGTAAAAAAGCTGCAATCTTCCGGCAAGTGTACACTTTATTCTGAAGATGGAAATTTCTTTGTTGTGTTTAAAGCGATATTGAAAAAAACGATAAGCCTGCCTGTTATGAATGCGCTTTGTTTGGTTTGCATAGCGGTGCTGTTAGTCTTGTTTATTAAACATAAAAATGGCATTGATCTTTTACAGGCTGCTTTATTAGGTTATACATTGATGATGATAACCGATCTTTTTTCTCCCGTGTACAGGCATCAATATGCTACAGTTCAATGGTTGTTTCCCGTTATGCTGATAACAGCTTTTGTTGGGCAACGCATAAATTGGAAATATTTTGTATTATTTCTTGGTATTGCCTTGAACATCGTCAACATTGAGTTTATTAAAATGGAACATACAATCGGCGAATATCTACTGCTTTTTGCTGTGTTGTTTTTTTCGTTTGATAAAGATCTTATGCATAAAAAAGGTGAAAGAATATAGCGTTTTGAATAGCTATATTCTTTCACCTGGTATTTTAAAATTCCAATTACTATTTCTGCTGAATCCTTAAATCATCCAAACCAAATTGCAAAGTGGGATGAGTAGTTGAGTTTACCCAGAAATAAATACGGAATAAATTAAACTTGGTTAGATCCGGACCACCATCAGGGGTTTTGTTAGCGGCACTAAAGTCAAGTTTAACTTCGTTCCATCCATTGTGTAATGTAGGGAATATGTCATCAGTACTCCAGTTGTACTCATAAAAATCCGATTGCCCGGAACTGGTCAATTCAATTTGTCCCGGATCTTTACCAACGCTGGATATTCTTAATTGAGTAACATCCGATACGTACAACCAGAATTTTAATTGTCCTGTAGCTTCTGTAACATTTCCATTAACAGGGGTTGGGCTTCTGTAGATGAAATGAAGATAATCAAGAGGACTTACAAGATCCGATTCCAGCCAGCCTGATCCTTCTTTTTGACCGGTTGTTTGTATACCGTGAGGATCTGCTCCTGATATTTCCCAGTTAGCATCATTATCGCAGGCGTTAAATTGAACTGAGTTAGTAACCGCAGCTGTTGCCGTAACACTAAAGGTGCAGCTGTTAGCACCTGCTGTTGCAGAATAATTAAAGGCCCCGGCAGCTGCCGGTGTACCCGTTCCTACTAAAGTAACCGTCTGCGTTCCTGTAGAAGCAAACGTCCCCGACTTGCTGAATGAAATACCATTCACCGTTGCCGTACTAATTGAATAGCTACCGGTAGCAGTAACATTAACCTGCATAGCAGCTGTATTGTTTGCGTTCAATGCTGTGCCAACCACATAAGTACCCGAACCTAAAGTAAAGCCACTGCAACTTCCCGGGCTTCCTCCTAATGTAAATGCAGCTGCGCCATTGGTTGCTGTAACACTAAAAGTACAAGTGCTTGAACCGGCCGTTGCTGTATAATTAAATGCACCAGCAGCTGCCGGTGTACCTGTTCCTACTAAGGTTACTGTCTGTGTTCCTGTTGAAGCAAATGTTCCTGACTTACTGAATGAGATACCATTTACGTTTCCCGTAGTAATAGAGTAAGTACCCGCTGTGGTTACATTCACTTGTAAACTGGCAGTATTGCTGCCGCTCAATGCAGTTCCTGCTACATACGTACCTGCACCCAAAGTAAAACCACTGCAATTACCCGGACCACCGCCCAGTGTAAATGCAGCTGCGCCGGTACCGCTACTTGTTACATCAACACTAAAGGTACAAGTGCTGGAACCACCTGTTAATGAATAGCTGAACGATCCGGATGCTGTTGGTGTACCGCTACCCGCTAATGTAACCGTTTGTGCGCCGGTTGAAGAGAATGTTCCGTTTGCACTGAATTTAATGCCATTTACCGTAGCTGTTGTAAAAGAATACGTACCTGCAGTTGTAACAGTAACACTAATAGTAACTGTATTCGTTCCACCAAGCGCTGTTCCTGCAATGTAGTTACCGGCTCCTAAAGTAAAGCCGGCACAAGCTCCGGGAGCGCCGCCCAACGTGTAAACGGCTTGCGTTGTGCCGCCGGATGGACTGTCTTTACTGCAGCCGGAAATGATAAGCCCCGTTATCACAACAAAGCTTAGGAGAAGAGATTTTAATAGATTCATGGTTTGTTTTTTGATTATAGTGATTAAGAATTGGGAATACTTTTTAAATTTTTGTTCTCCTGTTTATGCAACAGAAAATGCTCACAGAATAAGCATGCTCAAAGGGGATAAGCACAATGGCAAATTATTATGTGAACCAATATCTCCGTAATAAGGTATGGAATGACAATGCTTAACGAGGGAGAAACGCAAAGCTTTGGGAAAGCTATTTTTTATCTTCTTCTTATAACCATAAGATCGTCTGCAAGCAATAGCTTGTGCTAATATTATGCTTTTTTTTGAAAAAATGAAATCGATTGCAATTTTTTATAAAATTTATATTATCAGGATGAAATTTATGCCCAATAATATGACTTTAGGTTAAATGGATTCTGTCAAATCATGTGAATTGTTCTTTGTTCGCTAAATTCGAGCAAGAAAAAAGCAGTAAACGAAACTTAACTTAAATATGGAATCTGCAGGTTTTATTGTAGCGTTTGTGGGAGCCGTGTATCTTATCTTTCCGGGTATAAATCTTCGTTTTTCTTCTACTAATCCTGTAACGCAAGGAAGAGTAAAAAAAGATCAGTATATAAAATCAATGAGGTTGATAGGCGTAATTGGAATTGGTGCGGGGACTGCTATTTTAATAGCCTCTTACTTCATTTAATGTATGTTCACAGCTCAGCGATCTTTTTAATATCTATCTTATCAAAATAATATTTCCTTTTCTATCTACCACTCCGCAAGTGGTAATGGCTTTAATATAATAACTATAAGAACCCGAATTGAGCGGCTGCCCTTTGTAAGTACCATCCCAACAATCTGCAGGGTCATTTGTAAAAAACACCAGGTTACCCCAGCGATCATAAATGGAGAAATCTACCTTTTGTACCGTTCCCCAATATTTAATCCCATAACAATCATTTATTCCATCATTATTAGGCGAAAAAGCATTGGGCATATAATAGCCCGACTTTGAATTGGTAAAATCAGCATAGACTATAACGCTATCGTAACCAATACAGCCATTGCGGGTGCTTCCTGTCAAAATATATTTTTGAGTAGAAGACGGAGAAGCAACAGGATTTCCAACAGCGGCATTATTTAATCCATTGGTCGGCGACCAGCTGTACAATTCCGCACCCGAAGCTTGCAGTTGTGCCGAACCATTATTGCAATCCAGGTCATTCGATTTTGTAATGTGCAAAGTAAGCGGAGGTAATAGAGTAACCGTTGTAGTTAGTGTTGTATCATAGTGACAAACCGATTCGCTTATCGTTACCCGGTAGGTTGTTGCAGGATCAGCACTATTAGTAAAAGGTTCCGGTATGTTAGCATCACTAACCAATGCTTTCGGACTCCATAAATAATTATCGCCACCACCGGCTTGTAATTGTACCGGAGCTGTAGTACAAACTAATTTATCGGGCGAAACATAAAAAGAAGGTTTAGGACGAATGAATACTTTAACTGAATCATTATTGACACATGTATTAGCACCTGTAACAGTTACATAGTATACAGCCGGAGATGAAAGCGGTGTAACTGTTGGCGCAGCAGCTTTTGCATTTACTATACTTTGGGTGGATGACCATTGATAGCTGCTGCCGCCACTTGCAAATATCTTTGCAGAAGTACCGGCACAAATAGTAGTATCTGCAGTTTTTTGAATTGATGGTTTATCATTCACTGTAAGATGAATGATCATATTTAAGCTATCGCTTCCTGCAATATTTTTAAGCACATCGGTATAACTGCCAGTCGTATTATATCCTCTGTAACTCTGCCCCCGGCAAATGGATGTATCAACAGTTATTGTTGTAATACAGCTCTGCGTTTTTATAACTACCTGTGAAGTATCGGAAGCACAATCATTGTTCTTAATTCTATATACCAACGTATCTATTACGCCACATTGATGACTGGTATAATTAATGGAATTACCATTGATAGTAGCAGTACCATATTTTGGTTGTACCAATATCGTATCCAGCAGTATTACATCGTTGCCATATTTTATATCATTTGTCAAGGGCTGAATGGTGGCTGTATTTCCTACAACTGTTGCAGTATCGGTAACAGCAATAACAGGCGTTGGCAATATAACCGTTTCAGGAAACCGCCTTACTTCGCCGTTAAAAGCAGGAGTAAACGTAAGGTTATGATAATTACATGCATTGCCTACGGCAGTTAAATTGGGAAAATCGATCACGCTAATGGGTTGCGGACTGTTATAGGTATTGATGAAATACATTTTCCCATCGGGCCCTACTTTCAGATCATGTGCATAGCAGCAGGTTTTCATATCCGTCCATACAGAAGTAGTATAATCATATTGATATAAAGAACCCGGCCCTCCATTTTTACCCAATCCAACATACAGCTTTGTTCCATCCGGCGAAAACCTTGAATAAGCAGAGCCGCTAAAACCCGAAGGTGCTAATTGCACTTCATTACTTAATACACCGGTAGCAGGATCAAAATCCAAAGTAGTTACCAGCCTGGCTGCATAGCCGGTAGCACATATTTTTTTTGCTGTTTTACTGTATTGCAATGCAGCGGTGGAACCTGTAATGGTAAAAGTATATGCTATAGGTGTACCAATACCCGTAGCCGTTAGCGGCCATACATTAAACTTTGCGGTGGCAAAATCGTTGGCAATTAGCCAGTAATCGTTGGTATTCGGTTTGTTTACCAAACACATGCCCTGGTCGGAAGGACCATTCCAAAACAAGGTATTTTTATTAATAACTACGCCTAATGAATCATTGGTAAAATCTACAATAGAGTAAGATACTTTGCCCTGAGTAAGATCGAAGGCTGAATTGGTAAACAGGTAAAACTGTTTGGCACAAGTTCCGGGTACCGGGCAGCTTTGCACACATTGTGCCCCGGAAACATGACCTGTTAAACCGCTGCCATTGGTCATTACCTGCTGCTGCTTGTTGACCACCCGTATGCCATCTGAATAAAAAAGCATTTCACCCGTAAGCGGATCGTTTACTACTACCATTCCTTCATACCCAACTCCGGAAACTTTATTCGTTAATTTCTGAGGCACATTATTGACGAACGTAATGCCGTCTGTTCCGGTTCCGAAATACCAGTTCTTTAATTCATTTTGGCTATAAACGCCTTGCCATAGTACTATTCCCAGTATAGAAAATAAAAATCCTTTCATCAAAACATGATCTAATTGTGCTATAAGAAGTTGATGAAGATAGGAGGTTTTTATACTCAGGAATCTTTGTCAATATTATGTTTAGGGTAATTTATTGTAAAGAGATACAGGAACAGGAATCTTAGGAAATATTTGAGAAGAAAAACCTAAACAAAAGCATTTATCGTTCTTAAATTTCAATGTTAGCTGTTTTAACTTTTCCTGCCCGCTTGTAATGAGCAATGATAACCCCTGTTGATGTAACTACAGTATCAACCAATTTAAATGCTGCAGGCATTATTCCACTATCGAAAAGCTTTTTTCCTTTGCCCAAGGTCACAGGATAAATTTTGAGCCTTAATTCATCTGCCAGGTCATGCTTAAGTAATAGTTGAATAAGTTCGCTGCTGCCCCAAACCTGTATATCGGCTCCCTTTGATCTTTTAAGTTTTTTTATATCATCTACATTTTTTATTAGTACTGAGTTTTTCCATCCCGTTATCAGGGGATCAGATTTTTTCAGTCTTTTAGAGAACACATATTTGGTACCCTTATTAATACCGGGCCAAAAGTCTGCATGCTTGGGCCAGTAGGCAGCCCATATCTTAAATGTCTTTCTACCTAAAAGATAATCAGATGGTGGCTTCAATTCTTTTTGTACCACCTTACCAAATTCTTTATCGCCATAAGGTGCCGTCCAGCCTCCATATTTAAATCCACCTGATGTATCTTCTTTTGGTCCGCCGGGTGCTTGCATAACACCGTCTAATGTGATCATTGAAAGGACAGTTATTTTTCGCATCGTATGTATGTTTTATTATGATATAAATTTCGATAATAAAAACGATGAATCGTAGTTTAAATACGACAATAGTAGGGCTTTATGCGAAAGATGTTTCATAAAGTGACCATCAGAAGCACTATCAACCTTCCTTATTGCTTAGTTTTTGATGCATAGTCGTAAGCTCTTCGATCGTTATGTTTTTTAAATAGCCTAAAGAAGGATGATCAAGATTTTTTAATGGTTCATTTTCCAGGATGTTAGCAGATGCATCGGGTTTCCATTGGAGCAAATCGTTGGGTGTACAATGAAAAAGGATACATAATTTTTCCAGGTAATGGAATTTTATATTGCTGTCTGCATTATGGGCAATCCGATGGGCGATGTTTGAACTAAAGCCATTTTGAATAAGATAACCACGAAGATTGGTTATGTTACGAAGGGCTGCTACACGTTGAATATTGAGGTACAGCATAATCTTTTGGTTTTATACAAAAGTAAAATACGCTTGAATAACCTCCACCCTCCCGGTTACAGAATAAGGTTGATAATTATTAAAAAAATGTTGCTCATTTTGGAACATTATTAATACAGCATAAACCTCGTTTTACTAAATAGATAAAAGTATAAATGTTGTGCAAACCTCCCTTTACCAAATACAAAAAAATATAGAGGATGTGCAAACCTCACTATGCTAACTTTCAAAAAATGTAGAGGGTTTACAAAGCTCAGAACATAAAACACAAAATAAATACAACAGTGCTTAAACCGCAGTGGAAGAAATACAAAACGAAGTTGATGGGGAGCGATTAAAATTAATCAAGATTCGTTTTAACCGCTACCAAATAACTGAATTGTTATTTTTGTATACCTTAGTAGTATATCTAAATTCCCTTAAATGTGTAAACAGAAGCTTGCAACCTTAACCCTGCTGATCTTAATAAGTGTAATAGCTATTCAATCATTTGCTCAGAGCAATTATCAGCATTGGGAATGGGCAAAATCGTACGGCGGCTCAGGGAATGACAGTACAGTAGACATAAAAATTAAAAATGGCTACCTGTACATAACCGGAAATTTTACTTCACCAACAATTAATTGGGATGGAACTACTTTAACAAATAATGGAGGTACTGATATTTTTATTGCCAAGATGGACACAAGCGGCAATACCATTTGGGTTAAAAGTTTTGGTGGTACAGGCAATGATGATGTAAGGCAATTAGAGGTTAACAATAGCAGTACAATTGCTTTGTTATGTTCATCCCAAAGTAATTTATTAACCATTGGAACCAGCACTTTAATTTCCCCACAAAATCTTTATACGGAAATAGATGAAAATGGGAATATAGTTAATGTTAGAAAATTACGAGATAGTTTAATTTATTCAGATATTGATATCGATTATTCGGGAAATATTTATTTGGGATGCAGTTACTCCAATGCTTTTACGTTTGGAAATACTTTTATTAGCACAGCAATTCCTAATACTCCTCCTAATGGTGCTCCTGTAATTTATATCGGAAACTCTTATTATTATTCTGATCCATTAGCCATTCCAACGTTTACTTCAGGAGGCGCTGTACTAAAATATGATATGAATGGTAAAGAAGAATGGGCAAAACCATTATATGCACAACCTGTAAACGTTAACATAGAATACGATGCTAACGATACTGCTATTGTAGCATTATTTAAACATTCAGGTCCTGTAGTTCTCGACAGCTCCTATTATTATCCGCAATCCAATCAATCCGCTTTTATAGCTGGCATATCTGTTACAGGTAATACAAAATATGCTGCTAATTTTTTATCAGGCGGAGGAAAATTTGGAGACGTTAGTATTGGAAGATTTGAGATCAATAACAATGGCTTGGGTTTTATTGATGCTAGTTATTATCTTTCTTTTGAATCCTATTCTGTTACATTAAGCCAGTTCCAATATGGCAAACGAATAAATTCTATTAGTTCAGGATATCCTGATCAAAGTGCTTTTAACTATGATAGAATTAGTCCCTTCAGCCCCTTAAACACATTGGAGCCCGCAACAGATAATAACCTGATACTATTAAATGGTTATAACGGTTACATTAATGTTTTAGATGCTGCCTTTAACCGTGTTGATAGCTTAATCCCTAGAGTAATTGTTACTCCAATAGCAAATATTGCAAACAATCTGTATACTAAATGCATGTCAGGCAAGTCGATTTATTTTGGCGATAGTTTTACCGGAGATTCTATTGTAACTTCTAATAATGGGTTACCTAATTTGCCCCAATACACTTTATATAACAAAGGAAATTATGATGTATTTATTAGTAAATATCAGAGACTAGGTTATATGCCACTTACATTTAATAACATTGTTGATAGTATCAAAATTTGTGATAATTCTGTTTTAATAACTTTTGATAGCTTACAAATTCTTAAATATTATGGTGCCGGCGGGTTAACTTATCATTGGCAGCCGGCCATAAATTTTGAAAATGCCAATGCACTTTCCTCTAAGCTATTCATGAATTCAGATACACTTACTACTACATTAACTATTACAGATAAAGAAGGCAATTCAATTTCCAAAAATTTCTTTTATTATAAGGGCATACCTTCTGACTTACGATTAAAACTTTCGGATTCTGCTGTTTGCAGCGGCTCATTTATTACCGTATCGCTATCCGGTAATCTTTTTGATAAATGTACAGTACAATCATCCTGCTATTCTTATCCTTATTCCTTTGATTCTCTTACACAAGTTCAGTCAGTTTATACAGGGTCATGCACAGGACTTAATTATTTTAAACTAACATCCGCTTCTTCAAAATATTGTTTTGATACTACTTCAGTAATAGTAAAAATGAATCCTGTTTATTCACAATATCAACAAATACAAGTATGTTACGGAAATTCTTATGCTATACCCGGCGATTCTACAGTACAAAACATCACTTCTTCATATCGTCATATCAGCTATAGAACCAGCATTGGAGGATGTGATAGCACTACAATTATTGATTTAATTGCTTCATCTCCTCCTGTTTATCAGGCTGAGTACTTTACAATTTGTGCAGGTAACGATTATACCTTCCCCGATAATTTTACATTGTATAATATTCAGTTTGATACAAGTCATAAAAGCATTGCAAAATCTTTTAGTGGTTGCGACAGCATAATTATTACCAATCTTAAAGTTGCAGCAAGTCTCCATATTTCTCAAGACACAGCAGTATGTGCAGGAATAGATCTCACGTTTCCGGATGGTTCAACTGCATATAATATTCAAAGCAACCAAACGCATATAAGCGTAATTCCCAATGTACATTGCTATGATAGCATAACAACGAGGGTTTTTGTGATGCAAGCTCCTGATACATCTGTTACGAAAATAAAAACAATGTTGCAAGCAAATGCCGGTATAGGGACATATCAATGGATTGACTGTAACACGGGCAACCCCATTTCCTCTGCAATTAATCAATCTTATATAGCACTTACTGCGGGAAATTATGCGGTACAATTACAACAAAATGGATGTTTTGATAGATCTTCCTGTTATACTATTCTTCCTCAAGATCTGCTTACAAACAGACCTGCGGCAAATGTTTATCCAATTCCTGCACAAAACACATTTACCATTTCTGTTGAGTCAGAAACAGCAGCTACTTTACAAGTTTCTTTATATAATGCTTTCGGTAAACTTGTTATAAGTGATACTAAAAAACTTGTTACCGGAGTAAATGAATTTAAGTACAACGTTTCTTCGTTAGAAAAGGGAATGTATGTTTTAAAATTATTTAATGTTACAACTCAAACTACTACTACTCAAAAAATATTAGTTAATAAATAGTATGCCGTACAAGTGAGTGACATAATAATGTCCAATAGTACTGCTAAAGCTAATTACATAAAAAAATCCCCACTCTTGAGTGGGGATTTACTATTTTAGTCCTTCGCCAAGCTCAGGATAACATTTATTAATCCTCTTCTACCTGTACTTTACCTTTTGCTTTAGCAATTACTGCTTCTGCAATATTGTTTGGTGCAGGTGCATAGTGGCTGAACTCCATAGTAGAACTCGCACGTCCGCTGGATAATGAACGCAACTGTGTAACGTAACCGAACATTTCACTCAAAGGAACTTTTGCTTTAATAACCTGTAGATTATTACGGCTGTCCATACCTTCCAAAATTCCACGGCGACGGTTCAAGTCACCTGTTACATCACCCATGTATTGATCAGGCGTTAATACTTCCACTTTCATGATAGGCTCTAACAAAATTGGTTTTGCTTTTTTGCCTGCTTGTCTAAAGCCTCCTTTCGCACACAATTCAAAGCTCATCGCATCAGAATCCACATCATGGTAGCTACCATCAAATACACGCACTTTCATGTTGTTTACAGGATAGCCTGCCAACACGCCCGTGTTCATTGATGTTTCGAAACCTTTTGTAATAGCCGGAACAAATTCTTTTGGAATGGATCCTCCGAACAAATCGTTCACAAACTGGAAGCTCTTGCCTTCATTTTCTTTTAACCATTCTTCATCTGCAGGTCCGAATGCAAATACGATATCCGCAAACTTACCACGACCACCGGTTTGTTTTTTCAACGTTTCACGATGTTCAACAGTTGTATTGAATGCTTCTTTATAAGCCACCTGCGGCGCACCCTGGTTTACTTCTACTTTAAACTCACGACGCATACGGTCGATGATGATTTCCAAATGCAACTCACCCATACCACGAAGGATGGTTTGTCCTGTATCTTCATCTGTATTTACACGCAAGGTTGGATCTTCTTCAATCAGCTTGGCAATAGCCATACCCATTTTATCAACGTCTGCCTGAGTTTTAGGCTCGATAGCGATTGCGATAACCGGTTCAGGAATAAACATATTTTCCAACGTGATCGGATGATCTTCATCACACAATGTATCACCGGTTTTAATTTCCTTGAAACCAACTGCTGCTGCAATATCACCAGCTTCGATAAAATCGATCGGGTTTTGCTTGTTTGCAAACATCTTCATGATACGGCTGATACGTTCTTTTTTACCTGAACGCACATTCAACACATAGCTACCTGCATCTAAACGACCGGAGTAGCAACGGAAGAACGCCAGGCGACCCACAAACGGATCGGTCATGATCTTAAATGCCAACGCAGCAAATGGTTCTTTTGGATCCGGTTTGCGAATCAATTCTTCGCCTGTATCAGGATCAGTACCTTTTGTTGCTTCAATATCCAAAGGAGAAGGCAAATAACGACAAACACCATCCAACGCAGTTTGTACACCTTTGTTTTTGAAAGACGAACCACACATCATTGGTACAATGCTTAAATCGATGGTTGCTTTGCGGATAGCTTCGTGCATTTCATCTTCGGTGATAGAATTAGGATCTTCAAAGAATTTTTCCATTAACTTATCATCGTATTCAGCAACAGCTTCCACTAAGTGTGCACGCCATTCGTTTGCTTCTTCCACCATATCAGCCGGTACAGGAATTTCATCAAAGGTCATACCTTCTGTTTCCATGTGCCAGATGATTCCTTTCATTTTGATCAGATCAACCACACCTTTAAAATCATCTTCAGCACCTATTGGTAATTGTAAAGGAACTGCTTTAGAACCTAGCATTTCTTTTACCTGCTTAACCACCATTAGGAAGTCAGCACCTGCACGGTCCATTTTATTTACGAAACCGATACGTGGTACGCCATAACGGTTAGCCTGGCGCCAAACGGTTTCAGACTGAGGTTCTACCCCGTCCACTGCAGAGAAAAGTGCAATCAAACCATCCAAAACACGCATTGAACGTTCAACCTCTACGGTAAAGTCCACGTGACCCGGAGTATCTATAATGTTGAAATAGTAATTCTTTGTATCCGGAGTTTTTACACCTTTATTAGTAGGGAAATTCCATTGGCAACTAACCGCAGCCGAAGTAATGGTGATACCTCTTTCTTTTTCCTGCTCCATCCAGTCGGTAGTAGCAGCACCATCATGTACTTCACCAATTTTGTGGATCATACCGGTATAGCGTAGAATACGCTCGGTAGTAGTGGTTTTACCGGCATCGATGTGAGCGGCAATTCCAAAGTTTCGTTGAAATTTTAAGTCAGCCATATTTTAATTATTAATTTTTAATTGTGAATTTTTAATTTGGTAACGAGCTGTTGTTCTTTACTCATCATCCTTGTGTCACTCTCTTGTACTGTTGATTCTTTATTCATCCCGATCCTGCCGGGGATGCACTCCGTAGAACTGGAGTTGGTGATATGTAGTTTATGCTCTCATATAATGTCAAATAAATACAATCCAAGATCAATTACTGTTGTACTTTTTGACGGCGCAAATTTAACTCGAATTTTTGTATTTGCAAACTCAAATATTTATGTAATTCACGGCTATCCTATTACTTTTATTAAACATTTTTAAATCCCGCAAAATGAAGCGTTTTATCCTTTTCCCGGTTGCATTTCTGCTAACAACTGTTACTTTTTCACAAGTGGATAGTTCGGCACAGGTAAAACTGACCCGAAAATTCAAAAATTTGCTCCCGGAAGGATATATAGTGATCGACTCCGCCCAATCCGATTTTAATGGAGACAAGCTAAAAGACGTGGCTTTGGTATTGGAGTATGCTGGTGATAAAAATTATGAATTTGATTCTTCCAGGGCAATTTATATTTTAAAAAACACCGGTAAAGGATATATCATTAATGCAAAATGTTTCAGCGCTATTTTAAGTAAAGGAGACGGCGGCGTTCATGGTGACCCTTATGATGGCATCAGCTTTAAAAAGAATGTTTTAAAAATAAATCATTTTGGCGGCAGCGCCTGGAAGTGGACAGATAGCTACGTTTTTCGCTACCAGCACAATAATTGGGAGCTGATCGGCACATGCGGAGATTCATTTTGGGTTTTGGATGCCTGCGAAAGCAATACTATCGGCAATTATGGGCGAAATTTTGTTGATGTAAACTTCAGCACTAAAAGAATGCATGTAATTAAGAGAGATAAATGCACACTGATCAAAGACGAATGGACAAGCTTTACCTCCTTTCCAAAAGTAACTTTGAATGATTTTTATATAAATGGTGATTATTTAAGTTCTGTCAAATAACTCACAAACCCTTTAATGCAAAAAGAGGGAAACAAATTCCCTCCTTTTGGTTTTCCTATTTGTAGCTCTGAAATAAATTAAGATTCATGTATATCTTAGCTATGTACAAGATATATCATTTATTTGATATTTGCAATATAAGACAACAAAATTTAACACTCCTTATTCGAGGGTTTTAACAGGCTTGATCAATTGTTGAAATATCCAAAGCAGGAAGGGCAACGTTAAGGTGATAATAAAAATATGATAGCGGAAGGTAGTAGGCGCTAACAATACCACAAAAAAGAAATTCCCGACAAAAAAGAAGCCATAACAGATCAATGCTTTATTAAAAAGTGCCGGTTGGGTTTTGAATTTTTTACTGATCAAATACACTATTACTATTGCCAGGAATGCAATATTCAATATCATGAAAATGTACTTCCAGGGATAGATCAAATAAGTATATACCCAAGGGTGATTACGCCCTGATCTGTTAGTGCTGTAACCATAATACTCCTGTACAATCCTTTGAACTGTATCCGGCTTTGCGGAATATTCTTCATATGCTTCAAAAGAGGGTAAAAAATAGTCGGCACTGTTTGGCTTTATAAAACGGTTAAAGTACGCTCCGGGTTTTTGAAAAATAACTGCCTGCCCAAATTTGCTGTAAATAGGTCCCAGCGCTGTCCATGCTTCAAAATAGCCGGTGCTGAAATTCTTTTGCGCATACACATTTACATACTTTTTTAAAGGGCTTCCTTTATCCCACATGTAAACACCGGTAAGATTTGCTGTATCATATTCCGCTTTTGAAGTATCCATGTTATGCTTAACAAAACGATATACATCTTTTACATCCGCATCATCAATATGGGTGGTATCTATATTTCTATCACTATGTAAAAGAAACATCGCATTATTCGCAATTTGCCATCCGCCAAAGGCAGAAAAGGTGCGGGTGCCGGTAACCTCCTCGGTAGTGTTCATTAAACCAAAGATCAATACACCGATTATAGCAAAATTGGCAAACACGGTAACCGCTTTTTGCCATATTTGTTGTTTGGTTAATAAAACTGCTATCAATGTAAAAAAAGGAAAGATGATGGCGTTATATCTTAATTTAAATAACACCAATAAGAGCAGCAATTGTATAGCAGTATAATACCAGGTCGGGCGCTTTAATATCCAAATTAATAAGGTGAACCATACAACAGATAAGCTGCTGAAAAGAGAATCGGATAAGATAAAATTACTGCATAATAAATACAGCGGATTTACCAGGAGCAAGATAAAAAGTGCATACTTATTTGCTTTTCTGAAATTGAAAAAATAAGTACAGGTAAAAAATAAAAAAAGATTGGCGAATACGCTGCTGAAATATTGCCCGGCTATTAATGCAAAATCTGAATTTGAGAACTCCTTAAAAAAACGGATCACCTGGCTGTATTGCACAGGACGAAAGCTTATATCCTGGTTATCTCTTGCTACTTGTATGTAGGTATTTGAATCGGGATAATATAAAGGAACGGGATACAAAAGGCGAAGAACGATAAAATATAAAATGCTGATGCCAACAGCACTCCAAAAGAATTTGCGGTTTTCCTGCGTGCGTATAAATTTAGAAAACCGGTTTGCTTCAACCACAGCTTTTGTTTGTTTTTTGGTGGTTGCTTTATCAGTGTTTACTGAAGGAGGAGTATTATTTTTCTTTTGTTTCATGATACTCTTGTTCGGTATTTACTTCCCAGATATTTTCTTTACTTACCTGATCATTGCAAATATTGTCAACTGCCGTCATTGCAGTTAACATGCTATGATCGGAGTTATTGTATTTATGCATTCCGTTGCGTCCTATCAGGAAAAGGTTATCAAATTGATTTAAATAATCTTTCACAGTATCAAACCGATCGTAGGTTCCAAAATAAGCAGGATATGCTTTTTCCATACGCACAATAGTAGTATCCAATACATCTGTCTGTTTTATTAACCCGATCTTCTCCAACTCGCTCATCCCTAATTTTTTTAACGCCTCATCGGGCATCGTCCAAAGCTCATCTCCTTCTTTACAAAAATATTCCATGCCTACCCAAATATGATCTTTATTGTTTACCATAAAAGGGCTCCAGTTATTGAATATTTGTAAGCGGCCTACTTTTACATCCGATTCCTGTATATAGATCCAGTTATCTTTTAACTCTGTATTACTTGTTGTAGCAGCGCTTTTATTTAAACTGAACTTGCTTAATAAAACTCCTACAGTTATAAAATCACGATACATTAATCCTTCTGCCACTTCTTTTACATCATTAGGAATTGAGGTATTCAGTTTTGCTACCAGCTCCTTCACGGGCATGGAAGAGAAGAAATAATCCCCTTCCAATAGTTGTGCTTCACCGGTTACAGCATCTGTTATTTCAACAGAAACAATTTTATTATTGCTGACATTAATCTTAGAAACATTTTTATGCATCAGCACCTGCCCTCCACCACTATTAACTTGTGCAGCTACTTCTTCCCACAATTGACCGGGACCATATTTGGGATAAAGGAATTTTTCGATCAAACTGGTTTCTGCATCCTTCTGATGTATGTCATTTTCTTTTTTTCCTAAGGATTGCTTTACAGCATGCGAGATAGCCTTGCTAATGCTTACACCTTTTATGCGCTGTGCGCCCCAATCAGCCGATATCTCGTTACAAGCGATGCCCCAAACTTTTTCTGTATAATCTTTAAAAAAGGTTCTGTAAAGTGTATCACCGAATTTATTAATGAAAAAATCCTCCAGGTTCTTTTCTGGTTTTATAGGTCGCAGGCGAATCTTAATATAAGATGCCAGGATTTTTAAAGAGCGACTATAGCCTAACTTTCGTAACGTTTCCAAAGAAAGCTTTAAAGGATAATTAAAAAACTGGCGCAAAAAATAAATACGAGAAAGTCTTGAACGTACCAACATTATCTTATTGGCATCTTTATTAGCTACATTCTGTTCGTTAGGAAGAATTTGCGTGGACCTGTTCCGGTAATTGATGGTAAATTCTTTTTTTGCAGATTCTTCCAGAGGCATGATATCGAGCCACCAGTTCATTACCCTATCACTCTTACTAAAAAATCGGTGTCCGCCAATATCGATCCGGTTTCCTTTGTAATTAACGGTTTTACTGATACCTCCTATATCGCCCGATTTTTCTAAAACAGTGGGTTGTATATCAGTTCTTTTCAGCAATTCAAAAGCTGCTGTTAAACCTGCCGGACCTGCGCCAATAATTATTGCTTTTTTCATGGAGGATAAACCCCTAGGCTTTTATAATAAGAGTTAAAATTTAAAAACTTTGCAAGATTACGATATTTAATGTATTGCTGCTTTAAATACACAAAATCATACTAAAATTTAGTACCTCTACTATAAAAAATAAAGCCACTTAAGTAAGTGGCTTTTATATAAAAAATCAGTAATCGTTCTAAACTCTAAAGTGAGCAAATGCTTTGTTTGCTTCTGCCATACGGTGAGTATCTTCTTTCTTTTTGAAAGCAGCTCCTTCACCTTTACTTGCCGCTACAATCTCATTCGCTAATTTTTCTGACATGCTGCGACCGTTTCTTTCACGGCTGTAACGTACCAGCCATTTAATACTTAAAGATATTTTTCTGTCCGCACGTACTTCAGAAGGGATCTGAAAAGTAGCACCACCGATACGGCGGCTGCGAACTTCTACACTTGGAGTAATGTTAGCCAATGCTTTTTTCCAGATTTCATAACCATTTTCGTTGGTTATTTTAGCCACTCTGTCTAAAGAATCATAAAAGATAGTGTATGCACCACTTTTCTTTCCTTCCCACATTAAATTGTTTACAAAACGTGTAACCAATTTATCATTGAATTTTGGATCTGGTGCTAATGGTAATTTCTTGGCTTGTGCTTTACGCATTGTTGTTTATTTTTTATCAGCCCTGTTAAGGGTTAGAGTTATTTTTTAGCTTTTTCTTTTTTAGTACCGTATTTACTGCGGCTCTTCTTACGGTCTTTTACACCTGCAGTATCCAAGCTACCACGTACAATATGGTAACGTACACCCGGTAAGTCTTTTACCCTTCCACCACGAATTAGTACGATAGAGTGTTCCTGCAAATTATGCCCTTCTCCAGGGATATAAGCAATAACTTCTACTTTATTAGTCAAACGTACTTTGGCAACTTTACGCAAAGCTGAGTTTGGCTTTTTAGGCGTAGTAGTGTAAACTCTTGTACATACACCACGACGTTGAGGACATTGATCCAAAGCTCTTGATTTGCTCTTAGCCTTGATAATTTCTCTTCCTTTTCTTACTAACTGTTGTATTGTAGGCATTCTTACCTTTTATTTTTAGGACGGCAAAGGTAGGAAAATAATTGAAAAATGGATAATTACTAAAGAATAATTTTTCAAATTGGGGAGAAAATAAAAAAACCGCCTTAAAAGACGGCTTTTTATTATCAATTTTTTACTTAAAAACGATCATTATACTTTTACCATCCAACTATGTGTGTCAGGCTCTTTACTGTTGCGGATAGCATCGAGTTTACGCTTTAAAGCAGGAGAAACTGTCCATTTATCAATATCGAATTGCATTACAAAATCTTTGTATTTTAATTCTTTTATGGGAGAAATGGTGGCAGCCGTTCCTGTACCAAAAGCTTCTTTCAGGTTTCCGGCTTTGTATGCTTCTATCAATTCATCGATACTTAATAAGCGTTCTTCTACTTCAATTCCTGATTCTTTTAATAACGTAATTACTGTATCCCGGGTAACACCGGCTAAAATAGTTCCTTCATCTAATCCGGGCGTAACTGCCTTATTCCCGATAATGAACATTACATTCATGGTTCCTACTTCCTGTACATATTTATGCTCATTCGCATCTGTCCACAACACCTGATCGTAACCTTTCTTTTTAGCTAATTCTGCCGGTAACAGGCTGGCTGCATAATTACCTGCATTTTTAGAAAATCCAACGCCGCCGGGAGCCGCACGGGTATAGGTTTCTTCTACATAAATACGCATCGGCGCACTGTAATATGGACCTGATGGAGAAAGTAAGATCAGGAATTTATATGTTTCTGACGGGCGCACGCCTAAGGCGGCATCTGTAGAAAACATGAACGGACGTATATATAAAGAATGATCTGCTTTTTGAGGTATCCAGCTTTTATCAATGCTGATTAACTTACGCATTCCTTCAATAAATATTTCTTCAGGAACAGGAGGCATCATTAAGCGTTCTGCAGAAATATTAAATCTTCTGTAATTATCCTGCGGACGGAAGATAAAAGCATTTCCTTCGGCATCTTTATATGCTTTAATGCCTTCAAAAATTGCCTGTCCGTAATGCAATGCAGCGACCGATGGTTCCAGCAATAAAGGTTGATATGGTTTGATCTCAGGAGTTTTCCATTCTCCGTTTTCATAATCCACTTCCAGCATATGGTCAGTGAAATATTTTCCGAATGGAATATTTCCCATGTCAAAATCTTTCAATTTACTTTGCTGTACCCTTGTAATGTTAAATTCCGTTGCTGCAATCATAATACTTAATTTTACTACAAAGTAACGAAAAAAGAGAGAAAAAATTACGCTAATGAGCTTAGATAACATTCAATTACCATCAATAGTGTTGCAGGATTTGTATAAAAAATCTCTGAATGAATTTGAGGTAAAGCAAACGAGTGCTTCTGTTGCTACTGCAAAAGAAATTTCATCATTAGGTAAAAACAATAAGCGAATTACCATTTTGGTTGCTGATAAAGAAGCACTATATCTACCGGACGAACAGTTGAATTTTTTATTAGGTATTTTATCTGCTTGCAAGTTAACAATGGAAGATGTGTCCATTGTTAATGTTGAGAAAAACAAAGGACTTACTTATAAGTCGATAGTTGACGAATTAAAGGCAGAAAAGGTTTTTCTTTTTGGCATCGAAACATCTGTCATTGATCTGCCAATTGCTTTTCCGGTTTATCAACTACAATCGTATAATAACCAGGTTTATTTAGCTGCTGCTTCGTTAATTAATCTGCAAAATGACAAAGCAGAAAAAATGAATTTGTGGAACTGTCTTAAAAAAGTGTTTTCAATTTAATTTGTTTCACACAACGGATACCATCTGAATATTTATATAATGGAGAAATTAATTTTTGCTACCAATAATCAGAATAAAGTAAATGAAGTAAGAAAAGTATTAGGCAATTTGTTTGATATAGTTACTTTAAAAGAAGCAGGCATTGATATAGATATTCCTGAACCGCATAATACATTGGAAGCGAACGCTACTGAAAAATCTTCTACCATTTATACGCTTACCGGCAAGAACTGTTTTAGTGAAGATACCGGCCTGGAAGTAGAAGCATTAAACGGCGAACCTGGAGTTAGAAGCGCCCGTTATGCCGGTGAGCATGCGGCTTTTGAAGATAACGTTCAAAAATTATTATTGAATTTAAAAGATGTTGACAATAAGAAAGCTCAATTTAGAACTGTGATTTCGTTAATACAAAACGGAATTGAACATCAGTTTGAAGGAATATGTAAAGGAAAGATCATTGATGAGAAAAGAGGAACTAACGGCTTCGGGTATGACCCGATTTTTATTCCTGCCGGAAGCGAAAAAACTTTTGCTGAAATGGAAATGGAAGAAAAGAATTTATTTAGTCATCGTAAAAAAGCGATGAAGAAACTGATTGATTTTTTGACACAAAATGTTTGATTAAAATGGCTAGAGTTAAAATAGAAATACCTTCCGCTGCAATTGGAACTGTTACCATTCCTGTACGTATAACGGACTTGAATTACGGCAATCATGTAGGCAACGATTCATTTATTTCTATTCTTCATGAAGCAAGAGTACAATGGCTACAACAACATGACCTAAGCGAGCTAAACGTTGGTGGCTGCGGATTGATAATGGCTGACCTGGCTATTGAATTTAAGAGTGAATCTTTTTACGGAGATATCGTTGAAATAAAATTATCTGCGGGAGAAATATCAAGAGTTGGATTTGAATTGTATTATCAATTATCTGCCAAAAGAAATGATGAAAACGTTTTATTGGCAAATGCTAAAACAGGAATGATCTGTTACGATTATACTAGTAAGAAAGTAGTTGCTGTACCTGAGAGCTTAAAATCAATTCTTATGAATTAACTATTCCAGATCTTCCAGCTTGCTTCTGCCTGTAACACCAACATATCGTATCCGTTTTGAATAGCTGTGCCCTTCTCTTCTCCTTTTTGTAAGAATAATGTTTTAGCAGGATTATATACCAGATCAAATAAATAATGATCAGAAGTTAATAAGCTATAAGGTATGTCAGGGCAAACATCTGCATTAGGAAAAGTGCCAACCGGTGAACAATTAATGATTACTGTATATTCCTTACCTATAACTTCGTTTATGGAAGAGTAATTGATGAAACCATGCTTCAGTTCAGCATTTCGGGTTACTGTTAAAAATTCAATATTCAATTTTTGCAACACATATTGTACAGCTTTTGCCGCACCGCCCGTGCCTAATATCAATGCCTTTTTATGGTGAGGTTTTAAATGCCTGGAGAACGATTGTTCAAAACCTATAATATCTGTATTATAGCCAATTAATTTATCACCGCTTATTTTAATACTATTGGTAGCGCCAATAAATTTTACTTCGTCTGAAAGTTCTGTAATGTATTGTAAAACCTGCTCTTTGTAGGGAATAGTTACGCTTAAACCTTTTAATGAAGGATTGTTTTTTATTAACGCCGGGAATTCTTCAATAGTTGGTATAGGAAAAGCTTCAAAGGAACAATCAGTAAGGTTTTCTCTTTCAAATTTTTTAGTAAAATATTCTTTTGAAAAAGAATGCCCCAGTGGATAACCTATTAAACCGTAAAGCTTCATTAAGCATTTTCTTTATTAAGATACAAATGGAAAGAGTCTCCGCGTAAACCAACACGCATTGCTTCTAATGCAATTACTTCCGAAGGTGCTATATTGCCAAGGTTTACATTGCAACCGATCAATTCTAAAAAATACAATTGTTGTTCTTTTTGAGGAGCTTCCCACAATATTTTTTCTTCCGGGATCTGAGTTAAAATTTCCTGCACCAGGCCTTCCCTCACTTCGCCTGAACCTCTATAAATGCCAACATTCCCCGATTCTCTTGCTTCTGCAATAACATAGCTGGAGCCCGCTTCCAGTTCAGCTTTCATTAATTCGATCCATTTATAAGGAGGAATAATATGTGCAGCATCTTTACTTCCAACTTCGCTTAATACCGTTCCATGCTTAGTAAGTTTTTCAATATAAGCGCATTTTTCTGCATGGGGAATTGTAATAGAACCATCACTCACTTCCATGTAAGAGATCCCAAATTCTTTACAAACATTTATGTAATCATTAAACTGGTTGCGAACTAAAAAAGCTTCAAACAAAGTACCGCCAAAATATACCGGAATATCATATGAACGATATACTTCCAGCTTTTCTTTAAGATTAGGTGTAACAAAAGAAGTTCCAAATCCCAACTTTACAATATCAACATGAGGGTGAGCAATACTCATGAAGTTTTTTGCCTCTCCAATGCTTAAGCCTTTATCCATCACCATAGTAATGCCATGAGTACGAGGCCTTTGATTACGTTGAGGCATCTGTGTAAGATTAAAATTCATGCTCATCTGATTTTTTTAAAAGTGCGGCAAAGATAACCACTACAATGCAATCTACCATCATTGTTAAAGCAATTAACAACCCTATTAAATTAGTGGACTAATGATTATTAAATGGATTTATTTCTTTTAAAGCGTGCAATAATATCAACCACCGGCTGACTTTGCAATATAGCAGGATTTAATTCAATTAATTTCTTAATAAGTTTAGGGGCTTTCGCCATTCCTTCTTCCAATTGTAGTAACGCCTCTTTTGATTTACCTAATGCGAACAGAAAAGCGCTTTTATAAAATAGGAATATGGGCTTATCTGCTGTTTGTTTTATAGCATAATCTGTATATTCAACGCCTTCTTCAAAACAGTCTGATTTGTACAGAAAACGTAATAATTCCAGCCAGTAATTGACATTTTTAGGTTTTATTTTTAATGCCTGCGCAAAATATTGAATAGCTTCTTCTACTTTTCCTGATTCGCTGTAACATTGTCCCATTGCTAAATTATATTCAGATTGAGAAGGGTGAATACGCATAGCTGCTTCCAGGCTTTTAATAGCCCGCTCCCACTCACTTTCGTTCATATACGTACAAGCTATTTTATAATGTAGTTGACTATCTTCCTGGTTTAAATGCACTGCTTTTCTGTAATGAAATCTTGCCTGGGCATAATTCTGCATCTTATCGTAACAATGCCCTATTGCTTCATAAATAACGTCTTCCGGACGTGACAATTCCAATACTTTTTGCAGTGCTTCAATGGCTTCTTTGTATTTTCTCAAACGCAGATAAGCATCGCCCATATTACGCCATGCATAATCAAACTTTTCGTCAATAGCTACTGCATATTGATAGGCATCAATTGCTTTTTCATAAAGTTTTATCCCCTGGTAAGCTGCAGCCAGGTTAAACCATGCCAATTCACTAAATGGATAATCATCAATTATTTTTTGATGCAGCCGGATACCTTCTTCATTTCTGCCTGTAAAATCAGTCCAGAAACAAATTTTATACAAAGCCTCTTCATTATTGGGGTCTTGCTCCAAAATCATTTTGAGGCAATCAAATACTTTTTCAAAATTTTCGTAGTCATCGTACACATCTGCCAATTCAAATAATAACTCCAGGCGCTCATCACCGCTGAAATAATCTAATGCAGCCTCCAAAACGACAGCAGCTTTTTCCTGCTGGTCCAGGGCGAGATAGGCATCCGTTTTTAATATATATAAATTGATATCACTTACATCCAGCACTTCTGCTTTTCCCAAATAATAGAGTGATTCTTTGTATTGTTTATTGGCAATGAGCAGATCTGCCTTTTTAATTAATAAAGAGGAGGAATAAGGATATTGTTCAATAGCGTAATCAGCCGCCTCAATAGCGTCTTTTAGCTGATCTTTCTCGTCAAAGTAATCGATGATCTTTTCAAAAGAATCTTCCTCGATAAAGGAGTGGGCTTTCCCGTTTTTGAGGTTTTGGTACTGGTTCAGTAATTCCCTCATTTCTTCCCTGTCCTGGCGATATGGATATTTACTCATGTTGACTTGGATTACTGTAAATTAATGAAATTTAAAATATCGAGCAATATTTTAACTATTTTAAATAAAATGGTTAAAAAAATGTCAAAAAAATTGATAACTCTTAGGGCCAAATCCGTAAAGTTTTAATATATTTGTAACGTAAAATTTAATCTAGATGAACAGATTATTCTCAACGATGCTTTTGGTGACTTTGGTGTTCTGCACTGTTCAGGCTGCTATAACTGATAGAGGCTCAGGCAAGAAGAATAAGAAAAAGTCCGCTACCGCTGCTCTTAACATTACCACAACTACAAGTTTAAGAAATTCGATTTTATTTAACCTGAAATCAGGCTTAAAATATAAAGGTAGCTTTTTGACTGGTACTCAGACTATTGGAAGTTCCATTATTGAAAACTCGATAGTTACTTACCAAAAAGGGAATACAACTTATATTATTCCTTACAAACACAAAATACTAATGCCTGAAAGCAGTAAAGGTTATACCGGTTTCAAATTAGTAATTCAGCCAAAATAATTGCTTACTAAAAGTCATTTTAAAGCCCTCAAATCGAGGGCTTTTTTATTACTATTTCTGTTGACTTTCATCGTAGGTCATTACCCGGTAACCTGATTTTGGGATATCAAATTTAGCAGTAGCAACGGGACTAAAATCTATAGAAGACAATGTATATAAGAACGTCATTTTACCTTTTTGAAACTCATATTGAACAGGTAGACCGGGAATATTTTTAAATAAAGGCTCATATTCCTTATCAAAGACTGTTATGTCTGTTGTATAGTAAACTGTTATTGAGGTTCCATTTTCTAATTGTGCCGTTGCCTGCTTACAGGTATAACCATTGATCTTTTTAGTTTCGGCAGTAGTTTTAAATGTTACACCGGTAAACTTTTTAAACTTATCATCCCAGTTATCTTTTGTTAGTGTGATCATTAGCTTTTGTCCGCTGTATTGTTTTAAAATCACACTGCTTCCATCTTTTGCATTGTGTATGGTAGTTTCGTTACCCAAAGCATTTACCAGGTCAACACGACTTAAGCCACCTTTAATATATATGGTAGTTGTGGCACTGTCTGTAACAGCATTTCCTTTATCAGCATTTTTAATGTAAGTAGTATAAGAGATCGTTCCTTCTGAAAGCGTTTTCTGAGAGAACAATTGATATTTAAGAAAGAAAAGACTTGCTCCTAATAGTATAATTTTTTTCATTTTTAACTTATTACCTTAAAGATAGTAATAATAAAAAGACCCGTAAACAATACAATAGTTTACAGGTCGTAAATATTTAACAGGAAGTGAATTAGATATTTCCTTTACGCTTATTTAAATTGTCCTGCGCTTTTTTGTTGCTTTCCTGCATTTCCTGGATACGCTGCTGCAGCTTGCTCATTTTTACAGGCTTTTTACGGTTCTCTTCTATTTGTGCTAATATCTTATTGTGGTCAATAATATATTTCTGAATTACAACCTGGAGAATAAGTGTTATTGAGTTTGAAATGGTGTAATACCATGTTAACGCTGCAGGTAATCTATTAAATACTCCTAATAATAAAACAGGAAAAATGTAAGGCATGTACTTCATAGCAGGATTTGAATTATCCTGCATGTTAGCCATTCCATATATTGAGATCAATAAACTTGTTGCGACTGCCGTTAATGTAAATAAGCTTACATGATCTCCATAGAAAGGAATAGAAAAAGGAAGTTTGGCAATTACATCATACGACGCCAGATCTTTCGCCCACCAAAACGATTGTCCACGTAAATCAATATTAGATTGGAAGAAATAGTATAATGACATAAAGATGGGAATCTGCAGCACTGCCGGCAAACAACCTCCTAACGGGCTTACTCCTGCACTTTTCCAAAGCTTCATTTGCTCCATGCTCATTGCCTGTTGATCACTGCCGTATTTTTCCTTTAACTTATCGATCTCCGGTTTTAATGCTTTCATTTTAGCGCCACTAACATAACTCTTATATAAGATTGGCGATGTAAGGATGCGGATAAATAAAGTCAACAAAAGAATTACCACACCCATGCTAACCACATGATCTTTTAAGAAATCAAACACCGGTAATAATACATGGCGATTAATATATTTTACAAATGCAAACAGTCCGCTTCCGTAAGGTACAATTTGAGACATACCATTATTATACTTGTTCAATACATGATAATCGCTTGGTCCAAAATAAAATTGTAAGGGAACAGCAGCAGTGCTGCCATTTAAGGGCAGATGCAAATTAGCTGTTGATTGTAATAAGGTGGTACCGGAATCATCAACAAGAGGTGCTCGCCAATCAATAGTAGCGCTTTGAAATTTATTTTTATCTGCTAATGCCGTAATAAAGAATTGTTGTTTAACGCTTAACCAGTCAACCGGCTTTTCAAAAGTTTTTTCACCAATGCCTGTACCTCGTTCAAAATCGTATTTGTCATCAGTTAAATAGCCAACCTGCATTTGCTGTCTTTCATAATGAACATCTTTTTCAATCTGTGTTGCTCTTACCTGCCATGAAAGATTCAACGTATTTTGTGTAACTAATTTATCAGCTCCATTTATTCCAAGAGAAAAATCCAGCAAATAATCATCAGCATGTAATGTATATTGATGTGTTATTTCTTTACCGCTTGAATCTTTTAAGCTAAAGGAAATATTTTGACTTTTATCCGCGTTGGTTGTTACAACTCCGTTTGAAAAACTGAGATCATTTATTGATGCAGTTCCACCATCTCCCGAATTTATTCTATAAGAAAAGTTAGAAGAGTCGTTGTTTAATAATATTACCGGTTTACCATCAAAGGTTTTATACTTTTTTAGTTCAACCGATTTAGGCTGTGCTCCCTTATTGGTAAATGTTATTTTAACTACCGCATTTTCCAATACACTTAATTGTTCAACTGCATTATCCTGTTTTTTAAAAACATTTATGGGTCCTGCTGCTTTAACACTATCTTGTTTAGGATGATTTTTTAAATAGGCAACAGAATCTCTTATTGCTACTTGTCTTTGCACCTGTGCAATAGAATCCGCCATTATTTTTTGTTTTGCTTCGTAAGCATTCTGGTCTTTCATGTTGAAATAAAAGAAGCCAGCCATTAATAACCCTATCAGCACAAATCCTATTATCGTATTTCTATCAAATCCCATATTTAAAATTTAAGTGCGCAAGTTAATTAAGTTTAACCGTTTATGGTTTAATAGTTTACCTTAATTGATATTATTAAAAAAGCCCCGCAGAACGGGGCTTGTATAAGAAAAAATTAGATTTATTTTTTCGCAGCAGGTGCAGCAGCAGCAGGTGCTTTTGCAGCTTCTGCTTTTGGAGCAGCAGCTTCTTCCTGTTTCAGCTGACGCGTTAATGTTACGGATGCAATAGGAATACGAGGAGAGTTCATGATCTCTACGTTTTCTGCTTTTACATCTTCTACACGAACGTTACCGTTTAATTCTAATGCCGAAATATCCACTTCAATGTTTTCACGCAAATCTTTTGGATACAATTTTACTTTCAACGATTTGATCTTAGTAACCAATTTACCACCCGCTTTTACGCCGGCAGGAGTACCTACAAATTTAATAGGCAAGGTTACTACTACTTTTTTGTCTTCTACTAATTCTAAAAAGTCAACGTGAGCTAATGAGTCAGTTACTTTGTCAAATTGCAGATCTTTTAGCACGCATTTGTGTGATTTACCACCTACTTGTACATCAATAACCGTAAAATCGGGTGTATACACCACGCTTTTAAATGCCGCTGCAGGAGCTGAAAAGTTAACCTCCTGTGCACCTCCATAAATTACAGCTGGCACTTTTTCCTCAGAGCGAAGTTGGCGGGTGGCTGCTTTGCCAAATTCGGTCCTGATTTGTCCTTCGATTGTAATCGTTTTCATTTTAAAAATTTTAATGAGGCGCAAAAGTAAGGAAAATTTACGGTTTATGACGTACGATCTACGATTTATTTAATCGCCAAGGCAGAATCTGCAAGGGTTTGTTGATTTTTGGCATTTCCGCTGATAGGCTGGGGGATGGAAGCGGAAAGCCCGCTGAGGATTTGTGCGTTGGGCCGTGGCGGACTTGCAGCGAACAGCCCGAACCAGTGTTCAATATGTACTAAAGTTGACAGCCCAAAAGAAATTACTTCTTCTCTCTCATGCTGCGAAGAAAAAGACTGTTGATGCTTTTATTTTCAAAAGCATTCCGAATAGCTGTAGCAAATAGGTCATCCGTAGATACTACTTTTATTTTACCTGTCTCTTGTTTTAAAGGAATAGTGTCGGAAACAACCAGCTCTTCCAACACACTGTTGTTGATATTATCATAAGCCTTGCCGCTTAACACCGGATGCGTACAAAAAGCACGAACACTGCGGGCTCCTTTTTCTTTTAATAATCCGGCGCTTTTAGCCAATGTACCACCGGTATCACAAATGTCGTCAATAAGTACAATGTCTTTATCTGTAACATCGCCAATTACCACCATGCTGGCAATTTCGTTGGCACGTTTGCGGTGCTTATCGCAGATAACCATTTCCACTTCAAAATAAGAAGCGATCTCACGAATACGATTGGCACTACCAACATCAGGTGCTGCAAAGGTTAGGTTGGATAATTTTAAATCTTCAATATAAGGAATGAAGATGGCTGAAGATTCGAGATGATCAACCGGAATATCAAAATAGCCTTGAATTTGCGGAGCATGTAGATCCATTGTGATCACTCTGTCTGCGCCGGCTGCAGTAAGCATATTAGCTACCAACTTAGAACCGATTGCAACTCGTGGACGATCTTTCCGGTCTTGTCTTGCATAACCGTAATAAGGAATAACTGCAATTACTTTATATGCCGAAGCCCTTTTTGCTGCATCAATCATCAACAACAATTCCATCATATTATCGGTGGGTGCAAAAGTGCTTTGAATTAAAAACACAAATTGTCCACGTATGCTTTCCTGGAACTCTACTCCTATTTCACCGTCACTAAAAGTTTGGATGTTAACCTTACCTAAAGGTTCGCCAAATTTTTTTGCGATTTTTTCTGCTAAATATCGAGAGCCAGTGCCGGAGAAAAGTTTTACGTTGGATTCCATAATAAGAGTAATTGTAATAAGGTGGTGCGAAATTATTATTAAATAACGATGTTTAAATTATTAGTGATGAAAAATTTCAACAAAGCTTCCACGTCTATTAAAAACTGGGCAATTGATGACCGGCCAAGAGAAAAACTTTTATTAAAAGGCGCAATATCATTAAGTGATTCAGAACTACTGGCAATATTGATCAATAACGGCAGCAAAGAAAGATCTGCTGTAGACCTGGCAAAAGAAGTATTGCAATTGGGTGATAATAATCTGAATGAATTAGGAAAACTTACCTTGAAAGACTTGCAAAAAGTAAAAGGCATTGGTGAAGCAAAAGCTATTACCATTGCGGCTGCACTAGAATTAGGGAGAAGAAGGCATGGAGCTTTGGTGTTGAATAAACCTGTTGTGAAAAGCAGCAGGGAAATTGCTGCTTACCTGCAAACAATTATTAAAGATTATAACTATGAAGTGTTTGCTGTGTTGTTTTTAAACCAGGCGAATAAAATAAATCACTTCGAAATTATTAGTAAAGGCGGCATTACCGGAACTGTTGCAGACCCGAGAATAATATTGAAAAAAGCATTGGAAGAAAATGCTACTTCATTGGTGTTATGTCATAATCATCCATCGGGAAACTTACGACCCAGCAGGGCTGATGAAGAACTGACCTATAAGATCAAAGAAGCTGCTAAATTTTTCGATATAAAAATAATAGACCATATTATTGTGAGTGAGGATGGTTATTACAGCTTTGCTGATGAAGGGATTTTGTAACTATCGCTTTGATAAAAGATTCCACTGTATATAACTACCATAAAATTTTAAAGCTTTCGCCTCCACAGCCGGCGAGGCTGCGTAACTGCAACGGCGCTGCTTTTGCTTCTTTAAAAAAATATGCTACGCATTTTTTAATCTCGCCTTCAGCGATACCAAACCAAAAGAGACGCCTTATGCAGTTACTGGTGAGAATGCGAAAAGATACTTGCCTATGATTTGTAGATTAAATTACTCGGATAATAAAACTGAGTTGTAAAAATAATAGAGACGTTACAAGACTTAAACAACAAAGCCCTTGCATAAATGCAAAGGCTTTTTGATTTTGTCGGGATGGCAAGATTCGAACTTGCGACCTCCTGGTCCCAAACCAGGCGCGATAACCGGGCTACGCTACATCCCGAACATTAAACCGGTAAAAAGATCTTTATTCTTGCGGAGAGGGTGGGATTCGAACCCACGGTACAGTGTTACCCGTACGACGATTTAGCAAACCGTTCCTTTCGGCCACTCAGGCACCTCTCCAAAGTCCTGAATAATTAAGGGTGGCAAAAATACAATTCAACAACGTAATACCCAAAACAAATTGAAAGAAATGGAAAATAAAAAAAACTAAATTCCAAAAAGACAAATTCCAAATTCCAAGATGCAAAGGCTCTGGAATTTGGAATTTGAAATATGTTATCTGTAATTTATAGGGATTACATGGCTGCCAACTGAACTTTCTGCTGTAGCTCTAATACGCTTTCTTTAAACAAGCTATCCGTATCCATTAGATCTTTAACGGTTTGACAACTGTGTATTACTGTAGTATGATCTCTTCCTCCAAAATGTTCACCGATTGTTTTCAATGAATTTTTAGTGAATGCTTTTGCAAGGAACATTGTTATCTGGCGGGCTTGTACAATTTCACGCTTGCGGGTTTTTTGTAACAACTTATCGTACGGAACATCAAAATACTCACATACCATTTTTTGAATGGTATCAATGGTAATTTCTTTGCTGGATGATTTGACAAAATTCCGTAACACTTTCTTAGCTAATTCTAAGTCTATCTCTCTTTTGTTGAGCGAAGATTGTGCCAACAAGGATATCAATGCACCTTCCAGTTCACGTACGTTACTATTAATATTGTAAGCAATGTACTTTACAACTTCCTTCGGCATATCCAAACCATCGTTCTTCATCTTCTTCTCCAAAATCTCAATCTTGGTTTCGTAATCCGGAGATTGCAGATCAGCACTTAAACCCCAGCGGAAGCGACTTAACAAACGTTCCTGAACACCTTCCAGGTCTTTTGGTGGCTTATCAGTAGTTAATATTAATTGTTTACCGCTTTGATGTAAATGATTGAATATAGAGAAGAATGCGTCCTGTGATTTTTCTGCCCTGCTGAAGAATTGTACGTCATCTATAATTAATACATCTATCATTTGATAAAAATGTATAAAATCGTTGATGGCATTATTACGACTGTGGTCAATAAACTGGTTGATAAATTTTTCAGAGCTTACATATAATACCACTTTGTTAGCATGCAATCTTTTTACTTCATTGCCGATTGATTGTGCCAAATGTGTTTTTCCCAAACCAACACCACCATAAATCACCAATGGATTAAAAGAAGTTCCTCCCGGTTTTTCAGAAACAGTTTTACCCGCTCTTCTCGCCACCCTGTTACAATCGCCCTCAATAAAAGAATCGAATGTATAGGCGCTGTTAAGCTGCGGATCAATCTGCATCTTTTTTAAACCCGGAATCACAAATGGGTTTTTAACGGGGTTATTTATAACTAAAGGAAAATCCATTTCGTTGTTTGAATATGATTTATATCCCTGACCCGGTACATCTACTGTAAGGGGTTTGTTTTTACTGTTTCCACTGTCAACCATTATACGATACTCCAAACGGGCATCTTTCCCCAACTCTCTTTTAAGCGTTTTAGCTAATAAGCTTATATAATGTTCTTCAAGATACTCAAAAAAGAATTGACTTGGAACTTGTATTGTAAGTACTTTGTCTTTAAGAGCTACCGGTTTGATTGGTTCAAACCAGGTTTTGAAATGCTGCCACTCAACAATGTCTTTGATTATATCCAAACAGTTCGACCATACTTTATCAAAAACTTTCTCCATTATTCCTTAAGCAATTAATTTATGTTGAGTAAATATTTTTTCCTAAAAAACTCAAATATTTTTTCCAAAATGCATTGAATCAAATTTATTGAGCAAGACAGCGAATATCAAATTTATTTGTTGAAAAAAAAATTTTTTATTCACTTGTTTTTTTACTTGCAATAGCAGAATGGGATTTTGAAAAATTTATTTTTTTTCTTCTCAGAGATTTGCAACCAACTTTTCCAAATATAGCCTTTTTTTTCTCCGGTTTTTTATAAAAAATTTACGATGGCTTTTGACCAAATTCTTTGTCTATAAAGGATTTTAGCCATTTAGAGCTATTTACCAAATACGAAAAACTTCTTTTCGATTTCAGGAACAAAAGATATTCAAATATTTTTACACCTATTTTGAATTTTATTTTTTATTTTTTAAATCTTTACTAAAAAACAGGATGAGTTTAATAAGGAGTGTGGATAAGAATTTGTTGCATCGTATGCAAATTTGAAGTGGGAAAACTCGTTGGATTTTTGTGAAAGAATAAAATTACTTTTGACCCTTCAATTACAAACTATGAGTTACGAATTAAGCGGCAAATTGGTTGCTAAATATGATACAGTGCAGCGCACAGGCACTTTTAAAACAAGAGAATTTGTGGTAGAGAAATCGGACATAATCGGTGACAGGACCATTTCAAATTTTGTAAAGTTTCAATGCGTGCAGGATAAAACAGCCATTGTTGACAGAGTAAATGTAGGCGATGAGATAAAAGTACATTTCAATATAAAAGGTAGCCGTTGGGAAAAAGACGGAAAGGTTAATTATATAACTAACCTGGATGCGTGGCGTATTGAACAGTCTTTAAAAGCAGGCAATGCCGAAGCTGCGCCGCAAACCAATAATGAATATTTAGAACCATTGGATACTTTTTCTGCTACATCGCCTGATGCAGTAGATGATTTGCCATTCTAAAAGTGAATGGTGAATAGCCAATAGTGAAAACACGTTGGTTTAAATACTTTTGAAGATTTTATTATCCACCATTACCCATTCACTAATTAAATTTCCGGAATTGAAATCCGGCGTTTATCATGCAACAAAAATTCTCCTTTAAATTATTACCTTCCGAGGCTGCTAATAATGATGTTGTAAAAACATTAATAGCAAAGACTGCCGGTAAAAAAGAAAAGTCAATAACCGGTTTTTTTATTGAGAAAAGATCAATTGATGCAAGAAGTAAAACCATTTGGATCAACCTTACGGTGAATGCATTTATTGATGAACCTTACCAACAACGCCCTTCTCTTCCATTTAATTTTAAAGATGTTCATTCTGCCGATAAAAAAGTAATTATTGTGGGTGCTGGACCCGCGGGCTTGTTTGCAGCCTTGCAATTAATTGAATTGGGTATACAACCTATTATTTTAGAAAGAGGAAAAGAAGTACGGGCAAGAAGAAGAGACCTGGCTGCGTTAAATAAAGAAGGGATTGTAAACTCTGAAAGTAATTATTGTTTTGGTGAAGGTGGTGCAGGCACTTATAGCGATGGAAAACTATATACACGCAGCAATAAGCGTGGCGATATCAACCGAATATTAAACCTGTTCGTGCATTTTGGTGCCGAAGAAAAAATTTTATACGAAGCTCATCCGCATATTGGCACTAACAAATTACCTCATATTATTACCGCCATGCGTCAACAAATTATTGATTGCGGAGGCGAAGTATTATTTGAAAAAAAATTTACTGATTTTGTTGTTGATAAAGAAAAAATCGTTGCTGTTAAAACACAGGATGGTTCTATATTTAAAGCAGATGCAATTATATTGGCAACCGGACATTCAGCAAGAGATATTTTTGAATTATTGCACAGCAAGAATATTTTAATAGAGGCAAAACCTTTTGCGTTGGGCGTTCGTATTGAACACCCGCAAAGCTTAATTGATTCTATTCAATATCATTGCTTAGTTAGAGATGAAAATTTACCGCCGTCATCCTACAGTTTGGTTCAACAGGTAAATAATAAAGGAGTGTTCTCTTTTTGTATGTGCCCGGGTGGAATTATTGCGCCTGCGGCAACAGGTCCAAATGAACTGGTGGTAAACGGCTGGAGTCCATCTAAAAGAAATAATCCATATGCAAATAGTGGAATGGTAGTTCAGGTGGAAGTTGAAGAAGCTGTACAGTTTTTGAAATCACAAATTCAAAATAACAAACTTCAAAATACAGATTCTAAATTCCAAATTGATAGCCCATTGGCGTTAATGCAGTTTCAACAAGTAGTGGAACAAAAGGCTTTTACTGCAGGCGGAGGAAAATTTGTTGCTCCTGCGCAACGCATGACTGATCTTAGTAATAACAAGCTTTCTTCCTCATTACCTGGTTCTTCTTATTTACCCGGACTGGCTTCTGTTTCATTAAAAGAAGTATTGCCTGATTTCATCCATCGATCTTTATCAAAAGCATTTATTGAATTTGGTAAAAAGATGAAAGGCTATTTTACCAATGATGCTGTTGTAGTAGCTACAGAAAGCAGAACATCATCTCCCGTGCGTATTCCAAGAGATGCTGCATTACTTACGCATCCTCAATTAAAAAACCTATATCCTTGTGGAGAAGGTGCAGGCTACGCAGGCGGTATTGTTAGCGCTGCAATGGACGGCGAAAGAGTAGCAATACAAATTGCAAATGTGATTTAAAATAAGAACTATTCTTATGCCTTTGTTGATTTAGACATCGCTTTTGATATCTCAGCCTTGATCAATTGCTTTAATAACTCCCACAATAATAAAATTATTGTCAGCAATGCTGCAACAATAAATGCGCCAATTGCATAAACGAGTGATGAAGCTTTTTTTACCTGGTAAGGCGGATTGGGTTTATCCAACACAGCAACTATAGGTGTAATTTTTTGAAGCCTCCACACCGCTTCTTCCCTGTTATTAATAGCAATATCCTGTTCACGGGTGGTTCTTAATTTTTCTTCTTCAATATTGTCTTTTGGTAACGAATATTGTATTTTATCTACCGGAGTAAAAAGAGTTGAATTATGCATTCCTATAATTCTTCCATCCAATGAGTCCAGCGCATGCTGCAACGAATCGATTTTGACCAGTGTAAACTTATAGTCTAACGTTGCTTTTTCAATTTTTAAGTTGATATAAAACTGTGAAATAGTTGAAATGATCGCCTCTGAAACAGGCTTAACTAATTCTTCATTAGTAGAAGTAAAATTTAATTCCAATACACCATTCTTATTTAAGCGTGCATCTAAACTCGGTTCTAATAATTGGCCGCCGGTCATTGCTAAGGAAGCACTGTCTGTAGGCATTTTGATCTTTTCTCCAATTAAAGGAAAGGCATGTTTATTGGCCTCTTCAATCAATAATTCTGCGACGGTTTTATTGTTCCATTTTCCGGACAGTTTAATCAATGCTGCAGATTCTCTTACATTCCGGCTTTTGGTAAGTTCGATAATATTTACGCTTGCATCTACATTAAAATTTTGCGTGGTAGTCCCTAACCCCAAAAGTCCGCTCAACGAATTCGGACCGCCATTCTCGGAAGAATTATTTAATGGAAAAAGTGTAGCCTTTGAAGTGTATTGAATGGTTTTAAATTTAGCAACAATAAAAAACAACGCTGCAGCCACAATACTTATTGTAATGATCAGTGCTTTAAACCTGCTTACTTTTTCTACAGCCGCTTTTAAAAAATCATTTGAATTCACGCTGCTAAATTATTTTATATACTTAAAAATAAATCCTCCAATAATAATAGGAATGGTCGCTGTAATACCCTGTACAACTACATTTCCAACATCGGTTCCCTGCGGGCGTTCGGGAACTGTAATAACAGAACCATGATCTACCTTTGGATAAAAGTGTATAAAGAAAATATTGGTTGTACGTTTGCTCTTTCCATTAGCATAGGTTACATAAATCCTTTTTCTCCAGGGACGAATACCAAAACCGCCGGCCTTATCAATATAGTATAGTAACTTTTTGTGATCGCTGTCAAAGGTTATTTTAAGCGGAGATTGCACTTTTCCCTGCACCCTTACAAAAGGATTTATTTCAGGTAGATAAATAACATCGTTTTCCTGCAGTACTACATCATTTTTAGAATTGGGGGATCTTAATGCTTTTTCCAGATCAATGCTAACAGGTTCCCTCATGCCTATCAGGCTGCTGTCTGAACGTCCATTATTTATAATTGATTCTCTAAAAAGATCGGTTTTGTTTCTAAACAAGATAGCGCCGGATAGGTCTGCATTTTCTCTTACTCCTCCTGCACGATTCACATAACTTGACAGACGTTCATTTTTATTTAGTTTAGAATATTGACCGGGATACTTAAACAATCCTAACAATTGTACATTTTCCTGGAATTGAAAAGTTGGATTTTTTCTTACAAAAACCTGGTCGTATGGTTTTAGCATTATATGCGATGCTACAGAATCTAAAGCAAGGTTGGAAAGCACTGCATAAGATTGTATAACTGTCCGCGTAGGTTTTAATCCTTGCTTGGCTGAATCCATATCTACAATGCTAGATATTTCCAGCCTGCCAAACTCAGCTGATGATTTTAATCCACCGGATAAATAAAGAAGGTCTTGTAAGGTCATACCTCCATATCTTCTTACTTTCCCCGGTTTGCGCACCTCACCGGAAATCTCTACATACTCTTCATCTAAAAATTCATTAGAAGCGAACAGTTGTATAATGTCATTAGGTTCTAATAAAATATTATTTGGGTTGGCAAGACTAAACCGATCTTTATTTATATCTGTTAAGTCTATTTCCAACCTGTCTGATTTTATAGAAGTAGAGTCTCCTGTACTTCCACGAAATACAAATGCTCTTTGCAAATATGTATTTTTAGTAATGCCACCTGCACGGTTTATCACATCAAACAAATGATCTCCTTTTCTTAATTCATAATTACCGGGATAAGCTACTTCACCTTTTAATTCCACTTTGTTGGTTATACCCGGGCGTATCAGATCTGCTTTTACAATATCACCATCGCTTAACGCAAAGTCTTGATTAGTTATATTGAGAATGGCAGTAGCATTAACATCTTTGATCACCTGGCTTTCTTTTTCAGTGCGAATTACTTTAACATCAGAAGTAAAAGCATCCGGTGTAAAACCACCTGAATACCTGATTAGGTCTTTTAAGCCTTCTTCTTTTTTTAATTGATAATACATAGGTCTTTTAAACTGACCTGTTGCAAACACCTTCTTTTCATAAAAAGTCACTAAAACAAAATCATTATTTTGAAGATAGATATGCGAGCCTATATCTCCTGAGGTAAGATATTTATATACATCCAGCCTATCGATCACTCTTCCGTTTCGTTTAATTTGTATCTCTCTTAAATTACCAAATTGAGTAATGCCACCCGCCAATCCTATTACATTAAATGCATTGGAAAACGCCGAAATAGTTACAGGACCCGGGTTTGCCACTTCCCCACCTACATTTACATTGATCGATCTCGGCTCTCCTAAAGTAATTTCTACATTTGTACTGGCAGGCACTACGCTTTTAAAACGTGAATAAATCAAAGCACGTGCGGCTTCAAATTTTAAGCCCTGCACCATTATTTTTCCAAGACCGGCAGGAAAAATAGAGCCGTCTTTTGCAACAATATAATCTTCCTGGTATTCACCACCGCCCCATAGCGCCACTATAATATGATCACCGACGCCTATCGGGTAATCTAATGGAGGAGTAGATAATTCGCCGACATTATAAGTTGCTGTGTTTTGAAATACATTGGCCCCATATGTTTGTTCAGGATTATAAGCCTCTGCTTTGATATTATCTTTTTGCGTGCTGTCGTGATCGAGTGTTTTATTCTCATTCTTCTTTACATCCTCTGTATTTGATTTATTAATATCAGCACCATTTGATGGCTTTTTACTATTGTTGTCATCAAAATATTTTCTGAAATTTTGTTGTGTCATTTGTGTGGGATCAATTCCACTTTGCTGCAACACATCATTTATATTTTGTTGATTTAAAGATTGTTCCCGGGGAGCCGTACTCGGAGGTTGGCATTGAGCAGAAATAAAAAAGCAAATTGTAAAAAGGAATAAGAGAACCGAGTGTCTTTTTTTAAAAAACGCTAAACTAAATTGCATTTGTCGGGAGTTAATTTTCCTTTATTTTTATAATGAGGCAAATATAATACTTTATTTCAGTGCATTTTCCATAACTGCAGCGAACTCATTCCATATGTTCTTTACAATGTCTGCTGCAGGCAAGATATCATTAATAATAGCGCTAACCTGCCCTATCTCTAACTCCCCATTTTCCAGATCGCCCTCAAACATCCCTCTTTTAGCTCTGCCTTTTCCTAATAATGCTTTAAGTTCTTCAACAATTGCCCCCTTGCTTTCTTGCTCTTGCACCTGGTTATAAAATTGATTCCTGATCAATCGAACAGGAGTTAATTGTTTTAATGTAAGAATGGTATCGCCCTCTTTTGAATGAATAAGGGCTTCTTTGAATTTCATGTGTGAGGATGCTTCTTGACTAGCTACAAAGCGACTACCGATCTGAACACCTTCTGCTCCCAGGATCATTGCAGCCAACATTTGTCTGCCGGTTGCAATACCGCCCGCTGCAATAACAGGAATATTAACAACTTTACAAACTGCCGGAACCAATACCATTGTTGTTGTTTCTTCTCTTCCGTTATGTCCCCCTGCTTCAAAACCTTCGGCAACTATTGCATCACAGCCCGCTTCTTGTGCTTTAACAGCAAACTTACTGCTGCTTACTACATGCACTACTGTTATTCCGTGTTGTTTTAATAATGCTGCATATGTTTTAGGATTTCCGGCTGATGTAAATACAATGGGGATCTTTTCTTCAATTACTATCTGGATATGTTTATCAATATCAGGATATAATAGCGGAATGTTTACACCAAAAGGTTTATCAGTCGCAGCTTTGCATTTTTGTATATGTTCTTTTAATACTTCCGGATACATACTGCCGCTGCCAATTAAACCTAACCCTCCGGCATTACTAACGGCACTGGCTAAACGCCAACCACTTGCCCAAACCATTCCGGCTTGTATAATGGGGTATTGAATGTTGAAGAGCTGCGTTATCCGGTTTGAAAACATTGCATTTAATTAATACTAAAAATTAGTAATTAATCATCGAGTTGACAAATAAAGTCAATATGCAACTTTATAATTTGAAATTTTCAATTATCCGAGATCAATGTCTGTATCATCGCCGATATTGAGAGAGCGGGTTTCGCCTTTAATGCTGGTATCGCTGCCAATCAAAGAATCATCTAATACTACATCGTATAATTTAGTGAAAGAGCCGACTATAGAGTCTTTAACAATAGTATAATTTAAAACAGTGTGTTCTCCGATTGCTACGTTGGGACCAATCACAGAGTTTTTTATATCACAGCCTTCAGCAATACTTACGGGAGGAATGATAATGGTGTTTTCGTATTTTTCTTTTTCAGGGACGCCGCCGCCGAATTTTTTCAGCAACACTGCATTGGATTCAAGTAACGATTCTTTTTTTCCGCAATCATACCAGTTCTGCACTTTGAATGATTTAAACTCTGCTCCCGCCTGGATCATACATTCCAATGCGTCCGTTAAACTGAGACTTTCCGTGTTCTTCATCTTGTCTGCTTTTGCCATTATCTTTTGCAGGCAACTGAACAACAGATCGGTCTCTTTTATCTTATACAATCCTACCAATGCCATATTACTTTTGGGTATAGAAGGTTTTTCTACTACCCGGCTGATAAAGCCATCTTCTTCAATTTCTGCTACGCCAAAATTGCGGGGATCATCTACTTTTTTTACGCCCAGCATAGAATAAGGAGATTCCAACACTTCATGCAGATTGTATTCAGCAATAGTATCACCCAATACAATAAACACTTCTTCACTGCCTACTATTTCTTTTGCGAGGTCAATAGCATGACCTGTTCCGTAACGTTGATTTTGATAAACAAAATAGCAATTAAGATCAGGATATTTTGCTTTTACATAATCCTGTATTTTTTCTCCCAGGTAACCAACAATAAAAATAAAATCTTTTATTCCGGCTTCATGTAACTGATCAATGATTACGCTTAATATAGTTTTTCCTGCAAGCGGTATTAAAGCTTTAGGTTGTGTGTAGGTGTGTGGTCGTAGTTTAGTGCCTGCTCCTGCAACGGGAATTACTGCTTTCATAACCCTTCCAAATGGTCTTTACTAATAATGAATTTTTTAGAACAAGGGGTGAAGGTAGGAATATTTTGGTAATTCGGGAATGTGCTAATAAGCTAATGCGCTGATATGCTAATGAATAGAGGGGTATAACACTGTTGCTAAAGTGTTCAAAGATGATATGCCGTACAAGGGAATGACACAACGATGTTTAATATCAGCACAAATATTAGCTACATGATCATAACCTTAATCAATTTATAATTTGCCATTGTATATTTGCAGTCTCAAAAAAATAACATGCCAAAAGATCAAATCGTATTCGACTTAATTAATAAAGAATTACAACGTCAACGCCACGGAATTGAACTGATAGCTTCTGAAAATTTTGCCTCCTTACAGGTGATACAGTCAATGGGTAACGTAATGACCAATAAATATGCAGAAGGTTACCCGGGAAGAAGGTATTATGCAGGGTGTGAAATCGTAGATCAGACTGAGCAATTGGCTATTGACCGTTTAAAGCAAATTTTTGATTGTGAATATGCCAACGTGCAACCTCATAGCGGTGCGCAGGCAAATGCAGCAGTGTTATTAGCTATTTTGAATGCAGGCGACAAAATATTAGGATTGGATCTTAGCATGGGCGGGCACTTAACACATGGTTCTCCTGTAAACTTCAGCGGTAAATTATATAATGTTTCTTCGTATGGCGTAGTTAAAGAAACCGGTTTGGTTGATTATGAAACATTGGAAAAGAAAGCAAGAGAAGAAAAACCAAAAGTAATTATCTGTGGTGCATCGGCATACAGCCGTGATTGGGATTATGCCCGTATCAGGAAAGTGGCCGATGAAATTGGCGCTTTTGTTTGGTGCGATATGGCGCATCCTGCCGGTTTAATTGCAAAAGGCTTGTTGAACTCCCCATTTGAACATTGCCATTTTGTAAGCTCTACCACACATAAAACCTTACGTGGACCAAGAGGCGGTATCATCTTAATGAAAAAAGATTTTGAAAATCCTTTTGGATTGAAAGATGTAAAAGGTAATTTAAGAATGATGAGCAATTTACTGGATATGGCAGTATTTCCGGGCATTCAAGGCGGCCCGTTGGAACATATTATTGCTGCTAAGGCAATTTCTTTTGGTGAAATATTGAGCGATGAATTTACTGTGTATGCAAAACAGGTTATCAGCAATGCACAGGCAATGGCAAAAGCGTTTGTAGATAAAGGCTATCAGCTGATCAGCAACGGAACAGATAATCATTTAATGCTGATCGATCTTCGTAATAAAAATATCAGCGGTAAAAAGGCAGAGCAAGTGTTGGTAAAAGCAGAAATTACATTGAACAAGAACATGGTTCCTTTTGATGATAAAAGCGCTTTCGTGACCTCGGGTATTCGTGTAGGTACACCTGCTATTACTACCCGTGGATTGAAAGAAGAACATATTCCGTTTGTAGTTCATTCGATTGATAAAGTGTTGATGAATGCGGATGATGATAACATTATTAATGAAGTTCGCAAACAAGTGAACGAATTCATGGAGCAATTCGTCTTATATCCGGAGTTAGGATAATATTTTTCTCACAGAGATGTGAAGCATAAAATGATCAATAAATTTTTCTGTGTGCTTTGCGTCTCTGGGAGACATAATTCTTAAAACTATTTGCCATGATACAACGTATTCAATCAGTATGGTTATTATTAGTAGCAGCTTTTGCAGTATTAACGTTCAAGCTGCCTTGCTTTAATGGTATTCATACTGATGGAACGCCTGCAGCGGTAACGGCTACGGCAACTATTCCATTAATAATTGTATCAGCGGCTATAACAGCCATTGCGTTAATTGCAGTTTTTTTCTACAAAAAAAGACCGGTGCAAATAAGGCTTTGCATAGTTGGCATAATCTTACAATTACTCTGCATTTATCTTTATTATAACGAGATAAAAAATTTCAAAACCGGCGATCCTACACTTTGGTCAATGATCTATATCGGCGGAATTTTCTTTTTTGTATTTGCTGCCAGGGCAATTTATAAGGATAATAAAATGGTGAAGGAAAGTGAAAGACTTAGGTAAGTGCTAAGCAATAACCTAATCAAGAGTTGAAATAAATATTTTATCTTTCGATCAAAGTATTTTTATGAAGTATTTTCTTGGAATAATTTTATTGCTGCATTTTACCACTCCTGCAAAAACTCCTAAAGAATTATTCAACAACTTTCATTCTATTTATGCTGCTGCAGATTTCAAAGCAATGGACTCCTTGCTGGCAGACGATTTTGTCCTATACGAAAGACAGATTATGACAAGAAAACCGGCATATATTTCTTACCTGACTGGGTGGAACCAGGTCTTCCAAACTAAATGGAATGTAGAATCAGTAAGTATTTCAAAAGACACAATAACAAGTATAGAATATGATTCAGATATATTCAATGATTATTTTTACGGAGGCAAGTATTTGATCCGTTATACTTATTTATTTAAAAACAATCAATTGCAATCGCTTGTAGCTTCTTCTACCGATGACGGTAAAAAGGCAGAAGAAATTTATGCTATTCGTCATGCCTTATTTTATAAATGGGTGGCAACTTATCACGCAGATAAAACAAAGTTTTTTAACGCTTACGATAAACAGTCTGCTCAAGAGATAAAAATGCTTTTGGAAAATTACCTTAAAATAATCCAACAGTGATTATTTCAACGCAGCAATCTTCTTTTTACTACTATTCATGATCCTCTTACGATGTTGCAATCCCCATTCCCGCATTTCACCAATTATTCTATTTAAAGATTGACTATACTTCGTCAATTCATATTCTACTGTTACAGGAGATGTTGAATAAACTGTTCGTGTAATAAATTCATTCAACTCCAATTCTTTTAATTCTTTCGAAAGAATTTTAGGTGTAATGGTTTGTAAAGAACGTTGCAGGTCTTTAAACCGTTTAGGTCCTTCGCTAAGCGCTATTATGATGGGTAGCTTCCATTTTCCATTCAATACATAAAGCGTATCTCTAACTGCTTCTATGCTTTTGGTGCAGCTTTCTGAGGTGTGTTGAATTTTATCTGATAACATATTGCTTTACTGATTGGTTTCCTAAAGGATACCGGTATCCTTTAGGAAACTGGTATCTTTTAGATAGTAAAGGTACATAGCTTTGTGTTCTAAAAAAAGAATTATGACACAAAAAACAAGAAAGATCATTGGCTGGGTATTCACCGGATTACTGGCTTTAGTATTTATAAGCAGCGCTTTCATGAAGATAAAAGGTGGAGCGCAAGCGTCCCAAGGTGCCGCAGCATTAGGAATATCGTTAGATACCTTAAAGCTGATTGCTATTGTAGAAATTTTATCTATTTCACTTTTTATAATTCCTCGCAGCGGATTATTAGGCACGCTGTTGTTGGCAGCTTATTTAGGCGGTGCCATTGCAACACATTTGGAGCACGGGCAACCAGTTATGTTCCCGATTATAATTGAAATTATTGTTTGGATAACAGCTGTTATTCGTTTCCCGGAATTAAGCAAACGATTGGCAACGGCGCAATAGCTGAGGAGTTTGTCTTTACTAAAAGAGCCATGACAAAATTCATGGCTCTTTTATCTTTAATGATTGAATATATTATTGAGTGATCCCTGTCTTATTCCAATCCGTTCCAAAAACCTTCTGTAATGTAGGAGTTGTGCGTGCTGCGGCATTGGTGCGTATCGCTATTTCCTGTTCACCAATTTTATCAAACATAGAATTCGTAACTACGCCCGCTAACAAGTAATCCAAATTAACATTGAGCTTTGCATTATTGCCTAATAAGATCTTTGCAGGTCCTATTAATTTATCCCATTCATCAGCGATATTATATTGATTTAATGCTGTACGCATAACAGGAGTTACTGCATTGTGCAAACTATCGCCAATAGTTGTTTTTAAATAGTTGGTAGCAGCAGTGCCGCCACTTTTTACAATGGTGATCGCATCTACTATTGTCATCTGTTTTATTCCATACAAAAATATAGGTCCTGATTTTGTGGCTGTTTCAGTTACAGCATTGGTAAGGTTATTGGTAAACTTATCTACTTGCCCGCCTAAACCAAGCTGTTGCAATTTTTGTAAAACAGAATTTACATCTTTAGGAAGAATAGCAGCCATCAATGCATCTTTACTAAAAGCTCCGTTTTGTAAATTGCTGCCCATCGACAATAATTCTTTTACGCCGCTAATAGCATCACCCTGTGTAAGTATGTTACTGCCAACATTTTTAATTACATCGCAACTGCTGAACGAAAATGTAATGAACAATACTACCAGTGTAATTATTTTTTTCATGCTGTAAAATTAATGAACCTATGCCGGTTCTTTTTTTAATAAATTTTGATTGAGACAAAGACATATAACATACAGTATAGGTTGCATTAAAAATAAAGGCAAGATCTTTCAAAAAAAGATCTTGCCTTAGTTGTAAGCCCCGTTTTTATTACAAAGGATATTACTTGGAGGTATTGGATCTATATTGGATCAATATAAATATTTAGGACAATCTACTGCTCCCTTGCCTGAACTGCCGCCACCTGTAAACCGGTATTTTAATCCTACCGATAAACTGTAATAATGGTCATCCAGGTTAGGGTTTGCAGAACGACTGAAACCATCTATATAGTCAGTAAATGCAAAACGATAATTAGCTTCTGCATTCAAAGCCAGTCTTTCAGATATTGGAATGTCAACGCCTATTCCCAAAGGAATTACAGGAAGCGATCCCGGTGTGCCATGTGCTTTATCTGCAGCCAACAACGTATCTATATTGCTGTTTTTAAAATAATCCCTGTTTATCCTGCTTGAGTCGGCTGTTGTATTAATAAAGGAAACCCCAATACCTGTAAATATATAAGGCTGTATGCCAAAGTTGGTATAATTGGAACCGGCAATATTCCATACCAGCAAGCCGCTGATTTCTTTCAATGGAGTAGTAAAAGAAAAATTTCGCTGTTGCCTGTATGCGGGGGTATTGTATTTGCTTTCATTGGCTTGCAATCTTGCTGCAGCAAATTGCAATCGCACCGATAAATAATTACTGAAAGGCTTTTGTGCATATAAACTGATCCCTAACGAAGAGGAATTAAGCGCACCGAAACCTGCCGGCACCAGATCTCCCTGGTAAACATAAGCGCCTGCATCTAAGCCAACGCTTAAATTTTTTGCCAATTGCGCATTGGCTTTAATAGTGAATGCTGATATGACCATTATTGTAAAAAATATTTTGGCTTTCATACTTATTGTTTTACATGAGATGATGAAAGCAGTGTAATGGTATTACAATAGTTTACCGGGCAACGATTAATTCAGTAAATAAAGTGATGTAGAAATGTTTGTATGAAGAGGAAATTATAATGCCAAACTATAAAAGAATAATTATAAAGTTTGTTAAAATGCGGCTCTATTAAAAATGGATAAGCCCCATGCTACTAGCATGATTTCTATTACTAAACACTTGCCTCATTAATAAGTTAGCTGTAACAATTCCTGCGTGAGGGATTAAAGCGGAAAGCCTACAGCTGAGGATTTGTGCGTTGGGGCTGCGGCAAGGACTTGCAGCGGAAAGCCCGACCCCTTGCGATAGCTTGGGGGCACGTCCATATAAAAAAAATATAAAGAATTGCTGCTAACTGCAAGATTTATAAATATTTCGCTGCTTGGTGTTCATTTTACATCTACATTTGTGTCTGCTTTTCAACCTATACCATACAGCATTCAACCAAAACACTTTTCCGTGTCGAAACACATTGATATTAATAAGGTATCAGCCGCCGGGTTGGTGGTTGCCCTTGGAATAATTTACGGGGACATCGGGACTTCACCGTTGTACGTTTTTGATGAAATTATTAACGGACGCATTATCTCCGAAGACTTAATCATTGGTGCATTGAGCTGCATCATCTGGACGCTTACTTTACAGACCACGCTTAAATATGTAATTCTTACACTAAAGGCAGACAACCGCGGTGAGGGTGGTATATTTTCTTTATACACCTTGGTGCGCAGACAACGTAAATGGCTGGTATTACCTGCTATGATCGGCGGTGCAGCACTGCTGGCAGATGGTATGATCACGCCTCCCATCTCTGTTACTTCTGCTATTGAAGGGTTGAAGATCCTGCCCAGGTTTAGCAATATTGATCAAACAACTATCGTATATATCGTTTTAGGCATCCTGGCTATCCTGTTTTTTATGCAGCAGTTTGGTACTGCATCTATCGGTAAATTATTCGGGCCGATCATGTTCATTTGGTTTAGCATGATGGCAGTACTGGGAATATTACATATCACGGATAGTATGGATATTTTTAGAGCATTCAATCCTTACTATGCTATCAAATTATTGACTACCTATAAGAATGGGTTCTGGCTATTGGGGTCCGTATTTTTATGTACTACGGGTGCGGAAGCACTGTATAGCGACCTTGGCCATTGTGGAAGAGGCAACATCCGTGTGTCGTGGATATTTGTAAAGATCTGCCTGATATTAAATTATATCGGTCAAGGTGCATGGTTGTTGAAAAATCAATCGAACCATTTATTTGAATCGAAAGTATTTTACAGCATAATGCCTGCATGGTTCCAGTTACCCGGTGTTATCATAGCTACAGCTGCAGCCATTATTGCCAGCCAGGCATTGATCAGCGGTTCGTTCACACTCATTAGTGAAGCCATTCGCTTAAACTTATGGCCAAAGATGAAGATCGTTTATCCTACTGAAGCAAGAGGGCAATTATTTATTCCCGGCATTAATACATTATTGTTTTTAGGATGCTGTGGTGTGGCATTAAAATTCCAAACTTCGGGCGCTATGGGCGCTGCCTACGGTTTGGCAATTACCTTGTGCATGTTGGCCACTACTATCTTATTTTCCAACTACCTGATATCACGAAGGATACGCCCCTTATTGATTTGGCTTTTCTTAGGTACTTTTTTAATTATAGAAACAAGTTTCTTAATTGCCAACTTAGATAAATTCCCTCATGGCGGTTATGTAACATTGATCATGGGTGGTGCTTTATTTGCTGTAATGTATATATGGTTCAGGGCAAGAAAGATCAAAAACCGTTACGTAGAATTTGTGCGTTTGGAAGAATATATTCCACGTTTGGAAGAATTGAGCAATGATATTTCTGTGCCTAAATATGCTACGCACCTGGTGTATCTAACAAGTGCCAATAATCCTAAAGAAATAGAACATAAGATCGTTTATTCGATATTAAGCGGCAAACCTAAACGTGCCGACATTTATTGGTTTGTACACGTGGATACATTGGACGATCCTTATACCTGCGACTATATTGTTGACCATATTATTCCGAATGATATTATCCGTGTTGAATTTAGACTGGGCTTTAGAATGGCACCACGTTTGAATTTGATGTTTAGAAAAGTTATTGAAGACCTGGTATTGAATAAAGAAGTGAATGTTACCAGTCGTTATGAAAGTCAGCAGAAAAATAATATGGTTGGTGATTTTCAGTTTGTGGTAATGGAGAAATTTTTATCGCAGGATAATGAATTGCCATTTATGGAGCGATTGATCATGCGCTTATATTTCTGGTTAAAAGAAATTTCATTGAGCGAAGAAAAAGGCTTTGGCTTATCACAGTCAAATGTATCTGTAGAAAAATTCCCGCTGATCGTTGCGCCGGTTAATAAATTGAAGATGAGAAGGGTGTATATAGAAGAGGATGATGAATAAAGATCATCTGTATTTTCTTTGCAGCTTTACGTAAAATAAATAGTTATAGCTCTTTCAAACTAACTTTTGTTTTAGCAACCTTCAATTCATATTTCCCTCCTACTTTTAAAGCGTAGTTTTCCTTTTCGTGACTTACAGGAAAACCAAAGCAGATGGGATAAGTATATTCCTGAACTATATCATTAATTACTTCATATACTGTTTTACCAAAAGGACGAACAGTATCTTTCATATCTGTAAACCCACCAATGATAAGCCCGGCAAGGTTTTGCAGCTTACCGCTTCTTTTTAATTGATGAAACATTCTATCTACATTGTAAGTATATTCTCCAATATCTTCTATAAATAAAAGCTTGTTTTTTGTGTTGACATCCGATGCCGTGCCAATTAAATGTACCAACAATGCTAAGTTTCCGCCAACCAATTCACCGGTTGCATTTCCCTGCCTATCAAATGAATGAACTGCACAGTGATAGTTTGTTTTCTTACCGGCTAGTGCTTTTTGTAAAGAAAGTACAAATTCATTTTTATCGTTAAAAGCACCGGCCATTGGCCCATGAAGCGATGCGACCTTTAGTTTGCTGTTCAAGTGAGCATGCAGAACAGTGATATCGCTAAAGCCAATTATCCATTTGGGATTTCGCTTGAATTTTTTAAAATCGATTTTATCAATTATCCGGCTTACCCCGTAACCGCCTCGCCCGCAAAGAATAGCTTTAATACTTTCATCATCCAGCATCGCCTGTAATTCATCTAACCGTTCTTCATCAGTACCACTAAAATAATTATCGGAATTGCTTCCCAGGGTTTTACCAACCATTACTTGAAAACCCCATTGCTGCAATGTTTCAATGCAGGCTTGCGCTTTTGCTGCTTCCATATAACCGGCAGGACAAGCAATGCCGATTGTATCTCCTTTTTTTAAGTATGGGGGAATTATCATAATCAGGTTTCAGTTAGTGTGCATTGTGTTGAGTTAACGGTAAGTGTATGTTTTACTCCACACTTCAACGCAAAATTATTTTTTTGATGCCCAACAGGAAAATCAAAACAAACAGGATAATTATATTCTTTTACTTTTTCTAAAACTATTTGTTCCACTGTTTTTCCAAACTCTTCGCCGGCATCATCATTCTTTGTTTTAAATCCACCAACAATTAACGCTTTTAATTTGGATAGCTTATTGGTTCGTTTCAGGTTCCAAAACATTCTGTCGATGCTGTACAAATATTCATTGGTATCTTCTACAAATAAGATCTTACCGGCTGTTTTTATTTCAGATATAGAACCAGAAAGAGTTTCAAGGGTTTTTAAATTGCCGCCAATTAATTCGCCTTCTGCAATTCCTTGTTTATTATTTGTATTCGGGGCAATCGTATAAGTCATCTTATCACCGCATAAACATTTTTTGATAGATTCGATGGAATCGATCTGTATTGGCTCTGCAGTGCTCCAATCAGCAGGAAAACTATTGCACATTTTTGAGTGAAGGCTGGCAATATTGTAATTGCTATTGATGTGCGAATGTAAAACTGTAGCATCGCTAAAGCCTATTATCCATTTTGGATTATTGGTGAATCGTGAAAAATCGATTGAATCGATGATCCGTATAGCGCCGTATCCTCCCCTGGCACACATAATGGCTTTAATCATCTTGTTATCCAGCATTTGCTGAAAATCGTTCAGCCGCTCTTCATCAGTCCCTCCAAAAGTAAAGTCTCTTTTGCCGATTGTGCTGCCCACCCGGATCTTGAAACCCCATTCTTTTAATTTATTGATGGCAGGCTGAGTATCTTCTAAAGAAATATAACCAGCTGTGCAGCAAATGCCAATGGTGTCGCCCGATTTTAAATACAAAGGAACTTTCGAAACTGCCTGTGACTCTTCAATTATATCCTTTCCCCGAAGCATACCCGAAGCCACAGCACCCAATGGAATAATAGAAGAAAGAAAATTTTTCCGGTTCATCCTCTAATTTATGCTTATTTAAAATATTTTTTAAAAAATACCCAACCCTTTTTCCTTCCTTCATAGTTCTATATATTAGATGAATCAATTTTTAACTCAACGTAAATTTTTGAACAACAACCTCCAGATAATCATTGAAGGATGCATAAAGAACGAAACGGTTGCCCAGCAACAGTTGTACCGGCTTTGTTATCCTGAAATGATAAAAATATGCTATCGCTATGGTGGGGATGCAGATGGCGCCGGCATTATATTTAATAATGCAATGCTGAGAGTTTTTAAAAATTTAGTAAAATATACCGATGAAGGAAAACTATTATCATGGATTAAAACAATTGTAATTAACTGCGCTATTGACTTTTGTAAAAAGAAAAACATTTTCAAGCAATCCGTATCCTATATTTCTGAAGATGAAATAGTACTGGCGCCCGAAGCATTTGACAGGGTATCCGGAAAGGAAATCCAGCAATTGATCTCAACCCTGCCCAATGCTACTGCTACTGTGTTTAATCTATACATATATGATGGTTTTACACATAAGCAAATTGCAGAGCAGTTAGACATCAGCGAGGGCACCAGTAAATGGCATGTGAGCGAAGCAAAAAAACTACTGAAAACTAAATTAGAAAACCTTTCTAAAATCGAATTAAAAGTAAATGCAGCAGGATAAAAACATACAAAATAAATTACAGCAGCTAGAGAATCAGCAGTTGCCTGATCTAAGCAACATGGATGCGCATTGGAAACAGATGCAAACCATGCTGCCTGCTGCTAACCCGGCTCCCGCTTCTTCCAAAGTTCCGAAGATCAATATCAATCACTGGGCATGGATCATTACATCCGCAACAGTTGTTATAGCCGGTATTTTTATTTTCAATAAAAAAGGAAATGAAAAAGCGATCTCAACTACCGGTGCAAATAAGGCAATAGGTTCAAATAAAAATTCTGTAAACAATCTTATTCCAATTACAGATACATCAACGCCTGAACTTACTATCACAACACCAACCGTTATACCTGTTAAACAAGGGCTATTAAAAGCTCTTTCTGACAATATTTATCAAAAAGTACAGGTATTCATAATTGCTAATAATAAAGACACTATTTTGACCGGCAGCCAAGGAACATCTTTATTAATACCGGCTAATAGTTTTGGAGGAAATAGCAGAATAAAAATAGTTCTACGTGAGTTTTATAAAACTTCCGATATGGTGCTGAATCATCTTACTACAATGAGCAATGACAAGCAATTAATTACGGGGGGCATGATTGAAGTAAGAGCATTTGTAAATGGAAAATCCATTGATCTAAAACCCGGCAAAAGCATTCGTTGGTATCTACCGGAAGGAACGAAAGACATGTCTCAAATGCAATTATTTACAGGCACAATGCTTAATTCAGGCGAAATTAACTGGAAAGCGCAGCATGAATATTTTTCTGTAACAACAACTGATAAATCAATAGCAGGACTGGAAAACGACTATACTGAAAAAAATATTTTAAGGAAGAGAAAAGTTCTTAAGCCTGCAGCATATCAAACTATTTCTACGCAAACAATTAAAACAGAAGTAAAAGTATTAGATATCAGAAACAGACCGTTTAAAATAGAAGAAACAAAAAAAGGAAGAATAGGATATTTTATCATCACAGAAAACGAAAGTATTCCACGTTCAACATTTAAAAATCTTTTACTAAAAAAGTATGGCTACTATAAGATCAGGTTTAGAAATTCATGGAGAGGTTATTTTGCCCAGCCCACCAATGATTCAGTAGATTTTTCACATAATGCGATAGGTGATACAGTCTGGATTTCGAAAGAAGAAGCGGGTAAATACCAATTGCCAATACTGGCAAGCAGAAACGATACATCAACTATAAAAAGTTTACAATTGGTGCAGTCTTCGGATTCCATTGAAGTTGTTGATACTGTTACTAACAGTAATGATCAACAAAACATGGGGGGAATAACAATCATGGATAGACCAGCAGATGAATTTATAAATAATGGTTTTCAGCAATTACAAAACAGGTACAGCATCAATATAACACAGCTAGGATGGATCAATTGTGACCGCTTTAGCAATGACCCAAGAAAGAAAACAGCAATTATCGTAAAACTTAATGATACTGCTAAAAATTATTATACAACATTGATCTTTAAAAGCGTTCGATCCATAATGGACGGAATGCCCATAAAAAACCAGGTGATATTTTCAGACATACCGCTTGGAGAAGAAGTAACCATTGTTAGTTTCGGTATTAATAAAAAAGGTAAAACAGTCTTGGCTAAAAAGGAAGCCATTATAAATAATACCGAAATAACAGGATTACAATTTGAAGAAATTCCGACAACCCGTCTGCAATCGTCAATAAGCAAAATAAACAGGTAGTTCTGTTTTGTTCGTAAGCAAGCGAAGCCGTCACGTCTGTGATGGCTTTTTTATTTTTTAGTAATCTGCTATCAAGTATTTTTGCAGCCGATGAAACAACCTAAGAGATACTTAATAACATCAGCCCTTCCTTATGCGAACGGGCTTAAGCATATCGGGCATTTAGCAGGCGCTTATTTACCTGCGGATACTTATGTACGTTACCTGCGTGCACAAAAGCGAGACGTTGTATATGTATGCGGCAGCGATGAACATGGTGCTGCTATTACCATCCAGGCGATGAAAGAAAAAACTACGCCAAAAGAAATTGTAGATAAATACCATGAGATACTGAAAAGTAATATGGGCGATCTGGGCATCTCATTCGATATCTATCATCGTACCTCATCTCCTATTCATCATGAAACAGCCAAGGAGTTTTTTACAGCTCTAAATGATAAAGGTGAACTAGAGATAAAAGAAACTGAACAATTCTACGATGAAGAAGCAAAAACATTTTTAGCAGATAGATATATTGTGGGCACTTGCCCGGTTTGTGCAAACGAAAATGCGTATGGTGATCAATGTGAACGTTGCGGAACATCTTTAAGTCCGGAGCAATTGATAAATCCACGCAGTACATTAAGCGGTAATCCTCCTATAAAAAAACAAACCAAGCATTGGTACTTGCCGTTAAACAAACACGAAGAGTTCTTAAAAAATTGGGTATTAGCGGAACATAGAGAAGACTGGAAAACAAATGTATTGGGACAATGTAAAAGCTGGCTGGATGCAGGTTTACAACCTCGTGCTGTTACAAGGGATCTGGATTGGGGAATAAAAGTGCCACTAACAGATGCACAAGGCAAAGTATTGTATGTTTGGTTTGATGCGCCGATCGGTTATATCAGCGCTACCAAGCAATGGGCTTTAGATAATAATAAAGATTGGCAACCTTACTGGAATGATAAAGACACTAAGCTTGTTCATTTTATAGGTAAGGATAATATCGTTTTCCATTGTATTATTTTCCCTGTGATGTTGAAGCTTCATGGAAATATTTTGCCGGATAATGTTCCTGCCAACGAATTCATGAATTTGGAAGGTGATAAGATGAGTACCAGTCGTGGATGGAGCATTGAAATGCAGGATTATATTGATGATTTTGTGAAGAAAGAAAACGGAGGTGATATGTTGATAGATTCTCTGCGCTACTATTTAACTACCATCGCACCTGAAAATAAAGACAGTGAGTTTACCTGGAAAGGTTTCCAGGATGCGGTGAATAGTGAGCTGGTAGCTATTTTCGGGAATTTTATAAACAGAACCTGGGTGCTGATGCACAAGTTGTGTAAAGGAAAGGTTCCGGTATTGCATGCTGATGTGTTCGATAATGCGGATAAAGAATTGTTTGCTGCTATCGAAAGTTCTAAATCAAAAATTGAAAATCTGCTTGAAGAATATCGCTTTAGAGATGCACTGTTTGAAGTGATTGACCTTGCAAGAAAGGGCAATAAGTACATGCAGGATAAACAACCGTGGATCGTTGCCAAGCAAACCAACGATGACAGACAACCGACAACAGAAGCTCAAAAATCAATCGATAATTGCTTGCATGTATGCTTACAGTTAACAGCCAATCTCGCCATTTTCATTAACCCTTTCCTGCCTTTCACTGCTAAGAAAATGTTGAACATGATGAAAGTGGTAGACAAAATGCTGGAATGGGAAAATGCAGGCAAATCCAAGCTGTTAAGTGTTGGTTATTCTTTACGTGAGCCGCAATTATTATTCAGGAAAATTGAAGATGCGGAAGTAGCAGCACAAATAGAAAAACTAAAAGAAAGAAGTAAAAAGATGGAAACAAATAAACCATCAACAAATAATTTAACAGCAACTGTTGCAACATTGAAACCAACTATTCAGTTTGATGATTTTGCAAAGATCGATCTACGAACAGGAATTATTTTATCAGCGGAAAAAGTTGCAAAAGCAGATAAGCTGTTGAAGCTGGAAGTAGATCTAGGTTTTGAAAAACGCACTATTGTAAGTGGCATTGCATTGCATTACCAACCCGAAGACATTATTGGTAAACAAGTAGTAATTGTTGCCAATCTTGCTCCTCGTAAAATGAAAGGCATCGAAAGCAATGGAATGATCTTAATGGCAGAGGATAAAGACGGAAAGCTTCATTTCGTTTCTCCGGAAAATCAGATTGATGGCGGTAGTGGAGTAAGTTAATTTTAAATCAAGGTTGATAAAGATTTTTTCTTCACAAAAAATTCGCCTAATTCGTTTCCATTCGTGTAATTAAAATACTAACTTCGGTAACGATAGTTGTTTAACTAACTATTTTGCCGTATGACAAAAAGAATCATTAAAAAAGTTGCCGTATTAGGTAGCGGCGTTATGGGCAGCCGCATCGCCTGCCATTTTGCAGGCATTGGATTACAGGTTTTATTGCTAGATATAGAAAGTAAAGAAGGTGATAAGAATAAAATAGTAAACGAAGCGTTAGCCACGGCTGTAAAAAGCAATCCTTCTCCTGTTTATCATAAAGATGTCATCAAAAAAATTAAGACAGGGAATTTTACTGATAACATGAAAGATATTACTACCTGCGATTGGATAATTGAAGTAGTAGTAGAGCGATTGGACATTAAGCAATCCATTTTTTCTGAAGTAGAAAAATACCGTAAGCCCGGAACATTGATCACGTCTAATACTTCAGGCATTCCGATCCATTTAATGGCAGAAGGCAGAAGCGATGATTTTAAAAAGCATTTTTGCGGTACGCATTTCTTCAATCCGCCACGCTACTTGCGTTTGCTCGAAATTATTCCTACAAAATATACAGATGCTGAAGTGGTAGATTTCTTAATGCATTACGGCGATCTATATCTTGGAAAAACGACCGTGTTATGTAAAGACACGCCTGCTTTCATAGCGAATCGTATCGGCGTATTCAGTATCATGTCAATTTTTAAATTGATTGATGCGTTACAGTTAAGCATAGACGAAGTAGATGCGTTAACCGGGACGATCATAGGCCGACCTAAATCAGCTACTTTTAGAACTGCTGATGTAGTGGGAATTGACACATTGGTTAAAGTGGCTAAAGGAGTACATGATAATTGCCCGGATGATGAAGCGAAAGAAATCTTTACCATTCCTTCCTGGTTGAATAAAATGGTAGAGAACAGTTGGTTGGGAGATAAAACCAAACAAGGTTTCTTTAAAAAGATAAAAAATGCTTCCGGCGAAAGCGAGATATTAACACTCGATCTAAAAACATTTGAATACAAACCCCGAACTAAAGCAAAGTTTGCAACAGTTGAAACAGCCAAACCAATTGATGAGCTAAAAACAAGGATCAAAACATTATTTGTGGGACAAGATAAAGCCGGTGAATTTTACCGCCAGTTTCATTCCAATTTATTTTCCTACATATCACATCGCATTCCTGAAATAAGTGATGAGCTATATAGATTGGATGATGCAATGATGGCAGGCTTTGGTTGGGAAATAGGCGCATTTGAGACTTGGGATGCTTTAGGCGTTACAAAAACCACGGAAGCAATGAAAGCTGCTGGTTTCAAAATTTCTCCATGGGTAGAAGAAATGTTAGCAAAAGGAATTACTTCTTTTTATAAAGTAGAAAACGGAAAGCGTTTATATTACGACGTTCGTTCCAAAGCATACAAGCCAATTCCCGGTGGTGAAGCGTTTATAGTAATGAAAAATTTCGAGAACGATACCGTTTGGAAAAACAGCGCCTGTCGTACGTATCATTTAGGTAATGATGTGCTTGGTTTAGAATGGTATACTAAAATGGGAACCATTGGCGGCGAAGTATTGGAAGGCATCAGCAAATCTGTTTCATTGGCAGAAGAAAAATATAAAGGATTGGTGATTGCCAATAGTGGTAACAATTTTTCTGCAGGCGCAAACGTTGGCATCTTCTTTATGTATGCTGTTGAACAGGAGTTTGATGAATTGGATATGGCAGTACGCACTTTTCAAAATACGATGATGAAAGTGCGTTATTCCTCTATCCCTGTTGTAGTAGCACCGCACGGCTTAACATTAGGTGGTGCTTGCGAATTGAATTTGCATGCAGACAAAATTATTCCTGCTGCAGAAACATATATCGGCATGGTGGAAGTTGGTGTGGGTGTTATTCCTGCGGGTGGTGGCAGCAAAGAGTTTGCGTTACGTGCTGCCGATGAAATGCATCACAACGAACCAGAAACGATTACCTTAATGAATCGTTTCATTACTATTGCAACAGCAAAGGTTAGTACATCTGCGCAGGAAGCATTCGATCTGGGCATCTATAAAAAAGACAGGGATATTGTTTGCATCAACCAATCCCGAAGAATTGCAGAAGCAAAAAAAGCAGTAATTGAATTGTTCGATGACGGATATGTAGCACCTGCTCCACGTAATGATATTAAAGTATTGGGGCGCTCAGCGCTTGGCGCTTTGTATGCAGGCATCAATGGAATGTGGCGTGGCAACTGCGCTACTGATCATGATGTGTTGATCACAAAAAAATTAGCTTATGTAATGTGCGGCGGTGATCTGAGTGAGCAATCAGTAGTAAGCGAACAATATTTACTCGATCTTGAACGCCAGGCATTTCTTAGTCTTTGCGGCGAAAAGAAAACGCTGGAAAGAATACAAAGTGTATTGAAAGGCGGTAAGCCGGTGAGGAACTAATTTTTCTTTTTAGATCAGAAAATATCACTAATCACTTATGCACTAGGAGCATTCTTTAACCTTTGCCGTAAACTTTATTCTTTCTCTTCTTCCAGATCATTATGGTCATCTCCTCCTAAACTATAATAGTTGTTTTCTTCATCCTCTTCACCGATCTTTTCATTGTCGTCGTCTAATTCCGCACCTGGTATATCAAGCCCTTCATCTAACGATCTATCATCTTCATTCTTTTGTTCATCCAGGGGCAGTTCTTTTTGCTGATTATAAATATCTTCCGATTTATCATAGATCGGCAATGGAAATTTTTTGTCTTCTTCAGAATTACTGTGCTTTTTATTTTCTTTTTTCATATCCTATAGTTTAAAGTATAAACAAGGTATAACAATAATTCAGCCATTTTTACAAAAACAATAAAAGAGGGATTTGCTCCCTCTTTGTTTTACTAAGCCCCAAAAGTACAATTCGGTTAAATGGTTATGAATATCAAAACTCCGTAATGGTAATGTAAAGAATTCCTGTTAGTGACTGTGCTGCAGAACCTGCATTTAAAAAACGTATTTTAAGTTGGGTAGAAGAAATGAGCCGTGCCGATGCAATGCTAACACCTGTCGGCAGATCGAAGCCGGGTGAAACATTCACTACTGCAGATGTAGTACCAGGCTGACTACCCGAAGGAATATTGACCGTTACATCTGTAACTGATGCTGAATAACTTCCCAATACGCTAACACCTGCCACATTAAGAGCAGATGTATTAGGTGCATTGATAGCTGTTGAGCTTATTGTGGATGAAAAAGCAATTATGTTTTTAATAACTGTTCCCGTTGTTCCCAGCTTAACATTTCCGCTAATATCTAATTTAGCAGCTGCATTAGGTGTTGCGGTACCAATTCCTACACTTCCCAAACTGTCAATTACCATTCTAGCTATATTATTGGTACGAAAACGTAAGCTCACGCTATCCGTAGTACCAATAAACCTGGACGCAGATGGTATACCGCTGTTCCCTGTAACCAACCAACTATTTTTTAAAAAAGATACCGTTTGCCATGATGGGCTGGCAGAAGTACCGATATTTAATTGCAACGCATCAATATCTTGATTATAAAGCAACAATCCTTTAGCCGGCTTTGGTATTAATGCCGCTTGCGAAGATGTCATTCGAGGCAACAAAAAACCTTTTGTAGTGCTGGTAACATCTACGATTGCACTTGTATCAGGCAATGCTCCGCTATTATTGAATGCAAAATTTTGTGCTTTAACGCTGTTATAAAGCAATTGAATTAGCAGTAATACAGGGATGTGTCGAATTACTCTCATTTTTAAAATCTAATCGTAATGCGAACATAATAATGGATTACTTTTTTTAAAATGGGAAAATCCCCCTGCCACTGTAACTGAAATATTTAATCTATGTCAACAATTCTAAAAGGCTATCAATGCATCCTATTTAACCCGATCGCAATCTTTATTATAAGAATACAACCTGATAAAACTTTCCCAATGAAAAAGCTATATCTATTACCGATAGTAATATTTTCAGCCATCAGCGTGCATAGCCAGTCTGTAACTTATACCAAACTAATTGGCACTTACTGGACAAATATTGATCAATTTGAAACAATACATTTTATCGACAGCAGTCATTACGATGTAATGGTAGAAAATAAAAAATTATTTACAGTTGTTTATGCGCTTGACAACTCTACCAACCCCGCTATTATAATTATTGAAGGCGATAAAAGAAGAAGGTATTTTAAAAAATTAATTCGTTTTGAAAATAGCCGCCTATTAAAAATTCAATCCCTTTACTGTTATAAGCACAAAAAATGGATCAAAAAAGAAACACCGGAAAATACTGATACTTATATAAAACTTGATTAGATACCCTCCATTTTAAACAACTTCACTTTGCTATTTGTATATAGTATTCCTGTTTTAGCTTTAAGCATTTAACTTCATTAAAAAATACACATGGAATTAGGTATAGATATGTTCGGCGATCTGCAAATTGCCCAAGACGGAAAGATTCAATCATCCGGAGAAAGATTGCAGCAATTGATAGAAGAAATAAAATTGATGGATGAAGTAGGTCTTGATTTCTTTGGCATTGGTGAACATCACCGCGAAGAATATGCTGTTTCTGTTCCGGAGATCGTATTGGCAGCAGCTTCTTCTGTAACTAAACATATAAAACTTGGAAGTGCAGTATCTGTATTAAGCTCTTCTGATCCAGTAAGATTATATCAAAGCTTTGCAACTATAGACCAACTTAGTAACGGAAGGGCGGAATTAGTAGCCGGTCGTGGAAGTTTTATTGAATCGTTTCCTGTTTATGGTTATAATCTTAAAAATTATGAGGAACTGTTTGAAGAAAAGCTGGAGCTTTTAGTTAAATTAAATAAAGAGAATCCGATCACCTGGAAAGGAAAATTAAGACCCGACTTAAATAATCAATTGATCTTACCAAGAGCAGTAAACGATAATTTAAAAATATGGGTGGCTGTAGGTGGCACTCCTGAATCTGTTGTACGGGCTGCAAAGTATGGATTGCCGGTAGTATTTGCCATTATCGGTGGTTCTCCATCTCAATTTGTTCCATTGTTTAATTATTATAAAGAAGCCTACCAGCACTTTAAACATGATATGAATAAATTTGAGGTAGGTGTGCATGTACATGCTTTCTTTGGAGATGATAGCAAAGAGATAGCAGATGAAATTTATCCTTCTTATGCAGCACAAATGGACAGAGTTGGTAAAAGCCGCGGCTGGCAATCGTATCAGCGTTCTCAATTTGATTTCGGAAGAAGCAAAGAGGGAGCATTAATTATTAGTGATGCATCAGAAGCGATTGATAGAATTTTATACTTACATGAAATATTCGGACTAACACGTTTTTCAGCGCATATGGATGTTGGCGCACCTTCTCATCAATCTATGATGAAGTCTATTGAAATTTACGGAACTAAAATAGCGCCCAAAGTAAGGGAAGCATTAAAAAAATAAGGAGTGAATATTCACTCCTTATTTTTTATTACTATTAAATTTTTATTGTGCTAATGATATCCTCACCTGTACTCCCGCCCGTGTAGTGGTAATAGGAGCACTGGAAGATACATATGGTATTACCTGCCGCTGATCAAAGTAAAGCTTGATGTTTACCTTACTATTAAGATAATAATCTACCGTTGGAGATATTGTTATTTCCTTACTTCCTGAAGTTGCATATTTACTATCCTGGTCGAGCCAACTGTTAGATGTAGCATTATCTCTAACTCTTACATCTACCCTAAAATTAATTTCATTATCCAGTTTGTTACCCCCTGATTTGCTTAAAAACTTAGGAAGATTCAACCCGGCTAACAATTTCAATCCACGTTTCCGATAACCTGCACCAAATGAAAACTCTGTAGAGCGTGTTTCACTCAATTGATAATCGACCAAACTTAAACTTAGTGTACGTTGTTTAATATATTCGAACTTAACCTGCCATTGATTGGTAAATGTCATATCCATACCAATTAAAGGAGAAAACTGTTCCTGTATGGTAATATTCGGCACCAGGAAATAAGGAACGTAGTTTTTAGAACCCGGGTCATAGAAAGATGGATAGCCATAACGCGATACATCCTGGTATAATAACGCTGATGTAAATCCATTCATACTCAGATCACCTGTGTAACCATGGGATAATGTAAAGCTGGTAAATATTTTATCAAATCCTTTTATCTTACTTAACCCGTTGTAATCGATCTTCCAGTTAGGCTCCGGTAAAAAATTACTAAATGGATTGGATTTTATATTCGCGTTGCTTTGATTTAATAAACCGACCGAGTTAGGATCTTTTCCTGAATAAGCTGCAATAAATGCCGGGATCAATACATCTGTTGCATATTTACTATATCCATAATAATATCCTTCCGCATCGGGCAACGTATTAGCGCCATTTGCGCCATCCACATTATATTTATTAGCTATTCCCAAACGTTTCGATATCGTTTTCCGGTAATTTTCAAAATTGATAAAGGTTTGAGATATCTGATTTGGATCGAAATGACCAAACAACGTTCCGAATGAAATATAACTTATATCAAAGCCGCCACCGGTATAAGGTGTTAAATGTCCGAAGTGATAGTTTAACCCCTGGTTGGTGGTATCTGCATATTTAAATGTTTCAGAATAATTTTTATTGAACGACTTACTAACGTTAATGCTTATGTTCAGATCTCTTACGGGTTCTAATTGAGCAGTTAAGGTTAACCGCTGTGTATAGGTTTGCTGGAATAAGCTGTTAAAATTAGTGTCCTTTGTTATTAATCCTTTTGAAGCTGCAGCATTTAGCCAACTGGTATCCGGTTGTTGTCCCAATATAAAGCCTAAGCCCGGCTGCATACTTTTCCAATCCTGCCCAACATATTGTGTGCTATCTGTGTAGCCCGGCAAACGGGTATTCGCATTTTCTGAAAGTGAAATATTAACTTGTTTTATGCTGGTAAGCAGCTTGCCGAATATCCTTGCACCTAAGCCAACATAAGGCATCGCGTTCGGATCTTTTATTTTGCGTGTGCGAATACGTTTTATCTCTTTTACCTTAATACTGTCTCTTCTAACAAACCGGAATAGTGTATCTGTTTTGGTTTTAACTTCTGCTTTTTCTTTCTTCACCTGTGGCATATCCAATGCCCTTAAAAATTTAGACTTATTATACAATCTTGTAAAATCAAGCTGCGCAGTGGCTTCCTGCTGCTGGCCATTTTCTAATATATTGCCTAAGGTAGTAGCCGCCAATGATGCTCCTATCCACTGGTAGGTAGCCTGGTATTTTAAATTAACCGTTGTCCAATCCAATGCAGGGAATTTGGAAGTTGGTAAGGTATAAGAGAAATCCGCTGTTTGATTAAAATTAGTGTTTCTTCCTCCGTCCCAGAAATTATTCCAAAGCGTATCGCTTTTTGCTTTTGTGTCAATACGTCCGTATGGTTCATCTACTCTTGAGTTATTAACTGCATTCAAATTAAAGTTGAGTGAGCGTGTCAAATTCCAACGGAAAATATAATCACGTTCCATGGTAAAGTACTTGTTGTATGTTTCAGGAACATCGTACTTGCTTATCCCGATTGAACGTGGCTTCAACACCCCAAACTGGCGTTGGATATCTGTTCTGAAACTTATTTGAGAGGGAACAAGATTGAAATTAAAATCTTTCACCAGGTCGAGCCAATGCGATTTGTTTTTCTTTTTAAAGAATTTCAATTTTTTAAATGGTTCGATGTATGAAGGTTGTGATGTGAAATTGTAACCGATATTCGCCCTGTGCCTTGTTATATCATTATACTCCGTTAACGGATCATGTGAGCTTATTTGAATAAATGAATAACTCAGATCGAAGTTGGAGATATCGTATATCTTGGATTTTTTATTATTGGTTTTATTTTTCTTTACGTTGGTAAAGTTGATGGTTTTTGTACTGTTGAATGTAACAGCATTATTGCGTATGGAATCTCTTGCCTGGCTTGATTGTGCAGCATCCAGCTTATCCTGCAGTTTAATATCAAGGTCATATGGATCATACTCCGGAGTGCTGACCGATTGTGTATAGCTTGCAAAAACAGGAATAGAGATAGCTGCTTTTTTAGGTAATAGCTTACCCAGTTCCAAATTGGCAGCTACATCAAATTGCGTATAATCATCTCTGAAACGTTCATTGGCTTTTTGCTCTAATGTTCCAAAGCCATTGGAGTGTGTTGCTACAGAAGCACTGATCGTACCCAGGTCTGCAAGGTTCATATCTAATTTACCAACCGCAGCGTAACCACCATGTTCGTTAATGTTAGATAAACGCAATTCGTCTACCCACATCTCACCACAGGCGCTGGAGTTATGTACGTTCTTTACACCAATTAAAACACCATCCACCTCTCCCAGGTTAGGATCTCCTAAAATAGAATAGGTTTGACCGTTGGATTGCAACTGGCTATATAAATGTCCTGCATTGCCATTTATATTTCGTTGTTCTTTTAATTGTGGTAATAAGGACAGATCTAAATTTAAATTATTGATCGATCGCCACAAGGTATCGTTATAGGTATCTGTATCAGGGTTTAATGAACCTGCTGCCAGTGGTGTAAGATATAATGGTATCTTAATTTCGTAATAGTTGTTTACAAAATCAGAACCGATCCTTACAATAGCTACCATGTCGGTATCTTTCAGATCGCCTCCTAATTTTTGATTAGCTTCAGCATGAATGTACATTGCTAAATTACCGTATGATCTGAAATCTCTTTGGGCAAATGTTTCAAATACACCTCGTGAAGCACCTTGTGGCAAACTACAGAACTGCAACGTCATACTTTGTTCGTTCAATAATAAGTTCACACCATTATTACTTTGCACCTGCTGACGTTGAATATCTTTAGGCGTACGATAAGGTAATGGAGCACGCTGATCATTTTGTTCGATATTAACAGAACCTACATTGAAAGTTGCCTGGTCGTTAATAGGTGTATAGTTGCCTGAAGAATCTAATTGATATTGATAATTTCTCCAGGTATTTCTTTCTAATTGCAATTCACCAAAACGCAACACGATGCTATCCGAAAATCCTGTCAAGAACATGCGCATAAAACGAATGGATTTAAAGTCGGAAATACTACCTACTTTATTATTATACGCACTAATAGGAATACGGAACTGGTACCATGTTTCAGGTCTTGTTGAACCATCCGCAGGATGTACTACTACCGTTTTTTTATCAACAATGAAATTCTTTCCAATTTCCATTACACCGCTTGGATCATTGGATGGCGCAATATTTACCACATATTGAAAATACTGTTCCGTTTCATTCATCGTATTGTCACGGTTCAGATCTTCTCCATCAGGATATAATGTTGCTGCAGTAGAATAGGCGCTTCCGGTATTCACAGGCGAGTTGCCTTCAGGACTATTAAAATCTTTGTACCTGCTTAAGATACCATCATTTCCTGTAAATGCAGCATCGCGGTAATGCCTGTAATCATCACCATCCGGATCATTATTAGCAGCTTGCAATGCAGCACCGCTTACCTGGGTTTGCAAGGCAAGTAAGTAACTACTGTTTTGTACTCTTTCAGAATCATCCGGTAAGCCATCAAAACCAACATCCTGGAAAGCTCTTTCATCAGCATTATTACTGAATGCGTTGGTTGGCTGAATTGGATTGCGTGGCGATTTGCCCCAAACAGAATTATCAACCTGCGAAGGTGTTGTAGGTGTTGGTAAGCCATTCTCATAAAAACGTCTTCCGTCTTTTAGAATATCTTCCGAAATATCTCCTAAGTTGAAATATAGTTTTCCCGGAGCAGGATTTACCTTATTGCTTATATATGGATCCTGCATCCAGAATTCAATGAATTGAATATTGGCTGTTTCAAAATCTGTTTGATCAATGCTGCGCATTAAGCCACCCCATCTTGTTTCAGGATTTTTTAATGTGTTATCGTTATTAATGTTGGTTATATCAAAATTATAAGGTCCTTTGTTTTTGGGATAATAAGCCAGATCGAATGTTACCAACTGGCTTTGTCCAAAGTCGGTTGTTTTTTGCGGGAAGATCTCGTTCTGATAAACAATACGCACCCGTGGATCACTTAACTCTGCACGGTTCGTTCCCAGTGGATTGTTGGTTCCCTGGTATTGTTGTAATGTAGGCTCTATCTGGTACCATGCCAGCTTAGCCCTGTTTTTTCCATAATCAAGGTTATTTAATAATCCTGCTTCAGGGAATAATTCATTTCCATTCGCATCTGTAGCACCTAATGGCGTAGATGCCAATGCCCAGCTGATAGCAGGGAATCGCAGATCAATACCCGTAGCGCTTCCTTCAAAATCATCAATATAAACAGCACCCGCAGAACCATTGCCTATTTGCGGCGCATGCCCCGGCTTAAATAAAGCACCTTCTGCATATGCATTTAATGTTGTAGGCGTTGTTGTTGAATAAAAAGGAAGCTTGTCTAATAATTTTGTGATGCGTGGAAGGTCTTTTTTCAAGCTTGCATCCAAACCATACATTACGTTATCGATCGGGTCTTCACCATAATTTACTTTGGTAAAGAACGGGCGTTCACTTAGCTTAACCATTGTAGCGCCCAAACTCAATTGTTCGCTGGAGGTGTTTTTTGCCATGTAATCCAAACGCAATGCAGTATAACTTCTTTGTTGTAAACCAAAGGTGTTATTATTTTCAAAATTCACCTGTACAGGCAAGCCTGCATTTAATACAGCCTGGTTAATTATTTTGATAGTTCCAAGATCATAGTTAATATCATAATCTGTTCCTTCTACCAGTGTTTGTCCGCCGGCAGTAACGGTAACGGACCCACGAGGAATATTGTACCCGATACTTATATCAGAAGAGCCCGATGTGCTTGCAGAACCTTTTAATTGAAAGCGATTCAAATTCGGGTATTGCTGTGCTACTGCTTTAATAGAATCATACAATGCATAGAACAAAGTATCTTTTGCATTAGTAGGCACACTGTTATATACCTGCGATGCCAGATCTCTACCAAACGGCTCCAGTACCGGAAATACGATACGACTGTATTGCGATATCACTGTGTAACCTTCTACATAATCATACACACCATCCGGTTGAGGATCCAATTGATTATTCAGTCTATCTAAATTCAATAAAGAAATAATCGGTTGTCCTTGATTCTTATCTCCAAACGGAACGTAACGTTTAGCTCCTAAGCTTGGCTCTTGATACAAAACATCTAACTTAAAATTAGTTGGGCTTAATGTTCCATAACCTACAGAATACACATTCTTCATCATCAACTTCCAGATAGGTAAGCCAGGACGTTGCGAAGTAGCTTTTAATAATTTTAAGAATAAAACTTTTTGAGTAGCGGTAGCACTATCCGGCGGTACATCCTGAGAAAACTCACCCACCTGGTATATTTTACCGTTGTAAGAATATTGATATGCTACAGCTAATACTTCATCCGGCTGTAAAGGCTGACTTAAAGATATGTAACCAACCTGCCTGTTATATACATACTGCGTGCTATCTAATTTACGTGCGAAAGTTTTTTCAAAATCCTGTACTGCAAACAACCCCATTCCCTGCAGATTGGTTGAAACCTGCGATGGGTCACGGTTAGAAGGATTGCTGGTTATACGACTTAAGAGATCATTTGAATTATTATTGGGCAACCCGCCAAAAACATTTATCAATGGTGGTTGTAAGTACGGACTATCTTCTGCCAGGTCTGCTAAACCTACTACCGTTCTTGCATCCGTTGTTGTACCAACATGGTTGGTAACCCAAACTTCCATACGCAAAATTTGTACAGGCGAAGTAACAGCAGGTAAGTTTGAAAGTACTTTATTATAATTTCTGCGGAAATATTGCGCTAACAAAAAGTGACGATTTTCCTCATATTCATCCGCCTTTAAATTAATAACCTGCGATGCCGCACCACCTTGCAGGTTTACACTTTGCCGTTGTGATTTTTGATTGGCTAATACGGCGGTAACAAACAATTTACCAAACTGCAATTGTGCTTTTACACCAAACAATTGTTGTGCACCGGGTATTAATGTGCTTCTTGAGCTGTAAGAAACATTACCTGCTTCAAATTTCTTTACGATCTCATCATCAATACCGGTATAGTCTAATTTCAATTGATTTTCCTGTCCAAAATTGGCTAATGTATTGTAGTTGATCGGGAACTTCATCTTATCCCCGATATTGGCATTTACATTTACCTGTGCATCCATATTAAAATCTAGCCCACCACTGTTTCTTGCTTGTTCCGGTAATGTTGGGTTGCCGATCTTTTGCCCCTGGTAGCCCGCTGTTACATTAACACTTCCCTGTGGAATAATATCTATTTTGCCATTTCCGAATAAGCGATTGAATAAATTATCGTACATCGATAATTTAGGCTGTGTTATTTTCCTGTTTAATATATCCAGTGTATTGGCACGCTTTTTAAAATAATCATCTTGCTGCTGTTTGGACACCATTGCCCAGTATTCATCAAAGGTGTAAGTAGTAGGAGTACGATAATATTTATCGCCTATCTTTTCGTAAACTGTGTATAAATGCGTTTGTGGATCGTAAGCAATTGAATCCTGGATGTTAGAAGGATCTTTTAGATCGAACGTGCTTTTAGGAGTGCTTAGATAATCTCCTCTCCTGTCGGAAATAGGAAAAGGTAATGAATCTTTTGAGGAAATATTAGTGTATGTAACAGGGGAAACAGGGTTCGCAAACAAAGATGAAGAAACGACTATTGACAGTACAACCTGCAATAATCCCAATTTCAAATAGTTTGAAATCAATTTTCTTTTAAACAGCATCCGGTAATTTAGTTAACGTAGAATTTTCTTACATCATAAAGTTTTCAAAGCTTTTTTTATCAGTTCTTCCAAACCACTGATGTGGGGTTCCAACGATAATACTTTTTGTACGGCTGCTTCTCCCATGGAACGTGTAATTCCAAGGGCTACTAAAGCATTCAACGCATCAGGCTGTAAAGTATTGCCCGAAGTAACTAAAATATTATTTTCGGCAACCGTTTTACCCACTTTATCCTTTAATTCGAGAACTAACCGCTCTGCTGTTTTTTTTCCTATTCCCTTGATGCTTTCTAACAGCTTTACGTTGCTTTGAACTATTGCACGACTAATTTCTTCTGGTTTTAAGGACGACAGCATCATACGGGCAGTAGCTGCACCAATTCCGGATACACCTATCAATTGAATAAACAGCTCTTTTTCTGTTTTATCAAAAAAGCCATATATAACATGCGCATCTTCTTTGATCTGCAGGTAAGTAAACAACTTTCCTTGTTCAATATTTTGTATATGTGAATACGTGTTAAGGCTGATATTAACTTCATAGCCAACACCATTCACATCTACATAGATCTGCGCCGGCGTTTTGTCAATAAACCTTCCTTGTAAATAAGCGTACATAATTGCAGTTGCACAGTAGCGAAAATAGGAATTATTTATCACCAAACACGTTAAAGAAAGCAATGCGTATTTACTGTATTTTTGCACACGCTCTTAATAACGTTAAAACGTTTTATAAACTATGTCAAAAATTACTGCCTCCATTACCTCTGTGGGAGGGTATGTTCCGGAATTCAGACTTACCAATGCAATGCTGGAAAAAATGGTGGATACTACCGATGAGTGGATCAAAACACGTACGGGTATTGAAGAAAGAAGGATCTTAAAAGGAGAAGGATTAGCCACTTCCGATATGGCTGCAGAAGCCATAAAAGATATTTGTAAAAAAAGAGGAATATCGCCTGAAGAGATCGATTGTGTGATTTGTGCTACTGTTACGCCGGATATGGTTTTTCCTGCCACAGCTAATATTGTTTGCGATAAAATCGGTGCTGTTAATGCGTGGGGATTTGATCTCAGCGCAGCTTGTTCCGGCTTCTTGTTTGGAGTAACTACCGGTGCGGGGTTAATAGAAAGCGGAAAATACAAAAAGGTAATAGTGGTAGGTGCTGATAAAATGAGTGCTATTGTGGATTACAGTGACAGAACTACCTGCATCATTTTTGGTGACGGAGCCGGCGCTGTTTTGCTGGAAGCAAATACAGAAGGCAACGGAATTATTGACAGTATTTTAAAAAGCGATGGAAGCGGCAAAGCTTACCTGCACATGAAAGCGGGCGGTTCTTTAAAACCTTCTTCTATTGAAACTGTTACGGCAAAAGAACATTATATTTTCCAGGATGGACAACCTGTTTTTAAAGCAGCTGTAAAAGGTATGGCAGATGCTGCCTATGACCTGTTACAAAGAAATAATTTAACAGGCGATGATATCGCATGGTTAGTACCGCACCAGGCGAATAAAAGGATCATTGATGCTACTGCCAACCGCATTGGTTTACCTGCCGAAAAAGTGATGTTGAACATTCAACGTTATGGCAATACTACTGCGGCTACCATTCCTTTGTGTTTATGGGATTGGGAAAAACAATTGAAAAAAGGCGACATGATCGTGTTGGCCGCTTTTGGCGGAGGGTTCACATGGGGAGCTACACTTGTTAAGTGGGGATACAACTTTAATTAATAGTCAGCAATTAAAAAATAATAATTGCCGGATCTGCTTTCCGGCTTTTTTGTTTTTGTAATTTTTTATACAGCGAATGACACAGATGAACACGAATAATTTTGTACTAATTAACTTTATATTAGTGCCCATTCGTGTAATTAGTAGTGCAACCTTTCGTGCATTCATGATCATTTATTTTAGTATGATCTTCTGCACTGCATCATCGCAATGCCTTACCCCAATTAATACATTTCCATACAATGAAGATTTTGAAAACAGCAATGGCAATTGGTTTGCCGGTGGTTCAGGCAATGATTGGCAATGGGGTTCACCGCAGAAGCAAGTAATTACAGGCGCAGCATCCGGAAATAATTGTTGGGTAACCGGTATTTCGTCGGGCGCTTATGCATCCAATGCTCTTGAATGGGTGCAAAGTCCTTGTTTTGATTTTAGCAATTTAAAGAACCCATTTATTCAGTTCAGTGTATTTTGGGATACAGAACCTCAATACGATGGTGCTACACTGCAAGCTTCTACCGATGCTGGTAAAACCTGGCAAACAGTAGGCGCAGCAGGAGATAAAAATTGCGGCAATGCCAATTGGTTTAACTCCCCTAACATTCGTTATTTATCAGTTGGGCCATCTTCATCCGGTTGGTCTGGAAGTGCGTCAGGCAGAAACGGTAGTTGTGGCGGTGGTGGAGGAAGCGGTCAATGGCTTACAGCAGAACATATGCTTTCTAATTATGCAGGAAAATCATCAGTAACCTTTCGTTTTGTTTTTGCTGCAGGAACAATATGTAATAGCTATGATGGCTTTGCCTTTGATAATATTGTAATAGACGATCAAACATCCGGGCTTATTGTTACCTCGAAATCAACAAACCTTCGGTGTTATGATGATAATGATGGTGCTATTATTGTAAATGCATCGGGAGGTGCATTGCCTTATACTTATTCATGGCAACCTAATGTAAGTGATAGTTTTAAAGCAGTGAACTTAGCTGCCAATAATTATACAATTACTGTTTCAGATAACAATCATTGCCAAATCAATACAACGGTTGCTATTATTCAACCCGAGCCTATAACCGCAACTGTCAGCTATACCTATACCAGTTGTAAGTTAAACGATGGTTCCGCTGTAGCAAATCTTTCATCAGGCACAGTGCCTGTTAATTATAGCTGGCAATCGATCCAGGCAGGAGACACAAGTTTATATAGCAATACAGGAAGCAGCAATCAAATCAATTCGCTTATACCCGGCAGTTATTTTGTTTTAATTAAAGATGCGAATAATTGTACTGCAACTACATCTTCATTTATTATAAAAGAACAACCTCCTATAAAAGTATCTTTAGGGAATGATATGACTATATGCCCGGATACAACATTCACAATAACACCGGGCAATTACAAAACTTATTTATGGCAGGATGGTTCTACCTCCTCAGCCTATACAATAATGAAACCAGGCGTTTATTGGGTTACTGTTACAGATAGCAATACCTGTGTGGGCTCCGATACGATATTAATTAAAGATGGTAATTGTGTAGGCGTTTATTTTCCTAACGCATTTACTCCTAATGGAGATGGAGTTAATGATAAGTTTGGTATGGCAGGAATAATAGGTCCCATCTTCGATTATCATTTAACTATTTATAATCGTTGGGGACAAATTGTATTTGAATCATACAACCCTTCTAACAAATGGGACGGAAAGGTTAATGGCTTTATTACCGGCAACCAAACATTTGTTTGGCTGGCAAGTTTTATTATCAACGATAAAAAGTACGAGTTAAAAGGTTCTGTATTAGTGATTCAATAATTTACTTATTGCTATTATGTATTTTTTCAATTGTCATCAATACATCCTTTACTTGTACAAAAAAGAGAATCAGAATATTGGTACCCTTTAATATCCAATATTGAAACTACCATTTGTAACATGCATTATCGTCCCCATGTAATTAACATCAAATGAAAATGTTCCGGTAAGTTTGTTATTTACAGTATCATTATTATAATACAAAGTTCCATTGTAACCGGCTACAAGATTATAATAAGCACGGGTACCGGGATGTAACGTATTTACTTTTATAAGATTAGAATAAAAAACGCCCCCGGTATTGTCAGTTGCTTTTATTCGATAATAAGTTGTACCGTTTAATGCATTGTTATCCAAAAAAGAATAAGGTTGTTGTGAACCATCATTGGCTTTGGGTTGCACATTTCCAATTGTCGTAAAGCTTGTTCCATCTACTGAGCGCTCTACCTCAAAAAAATGTAAATTGGTATTGGTTGCCATCCAATCTATTTGAACAATACCCGATGAAACAATAGTTCCTTTTAACGATGAAAATGCTATAGCACCATTAACTCCTGCAGGTCGAAAGTTTATCGTATTAGATAGTTGAGGGAATGCATTTACGTCCAGCTCTATTTTTTGTCCGTTGGCAATTCCTGTAATCGAATTTATTTGATAAGAAGAATCTGCATTCTGTATCAATACCGTATCACAATTCCATACAACACCATTAATAACTGCCGTCATTTTATGATTATTGGTGTTTGTATTGGTATCTGTTTTACCGCAGCTAAAAAAGATAATAAGAAGGAAAAAGCAAAAAGAGTACTTCATCATGCATGTTTATGAACGAATATAAATATTTTTTATGTAGAAGGTACATCTTCCTTAGATTGTCTTTTTGTACCGCTATACAATTCATATTCAAACAAACGGCAATCAATTTTACTGGTAAAAAATTCAATGCGGCGACTGGGTTTTAATCCTATTTTTTTTGCCAGTTCCAGGTTACCGGTAAAAATATATCCTGTATAACCTTTACAATGCTGTTTCATAAAATCGCCCATGCGGGCATATATAGCCTGCAAGGCAGTTTCTTCCCCTAACCTTTCGCCATATTCAGGGTTAAAGAAAATTACCCCCGGTTCATTTGCAGGAATAGATGTGTCGCCAAAATCACAAACAGCAAAATCGATCATATCTGCAACACCTGCTGCGCCGGCATTTATTTTTGAAACATTGACAGCATCTGTACTTAGATCCGTTGCTACGATCTTTAAACCAGGTACAGCAATTATTTTTTCAGTTAGCCGTGTACGTTGGATTGCGTAAAAACTTTCATCATATCCTATTAAATGCATGAATGCATAATTGGAACGATATAAGCCGGGCATACGGTTGGTTGCCAATAAAGCGGCTTCTATTGCTAGTGTGCCAGAGCCACACATTGGATTTACAAAAGCAGATCTTCTATCCCATTTTGTTGCCAATAAAGTTGAAGCTGCTAAAGATTCCAGCATCGGCGCTCTTCCCGGAATCCTTCTATAGCCATGTTTTGATAATGTTTCACCGGAAGTATCTATAAAAACTTCTACGTAAGATTCTTTCCAATACAAATGGATAACAGTCTTATCTAATTCCGGGCCGGAGTTAGGACGTTTACCTGTTTTATTTCTAAACCTGTCAACAATAGCATCCTTTACTTTTACATTCGCAAATAGAGAATTATTAATGGTAGGATTGCTTACATTACTTGTTATTGAAAAATAGCCGTCGCCGCTGAAAATATTTTCCCATTCAAACTGAAACAATACTTTATATAACGTATCGGCATTATAGGCTTCAAATTCTTTTATTGAAAATAACACCTGGCTGGCGCAGCGTAGGTTCAGGTTAAGCAGAATGCAATCATTCAGCGTTCCTTTTAATTCTACACCTGTTTTGAAGATACGAACAGGTGTAAACCCCAATTCAGCGATCTCTTGTTGCAGGTATGGCGATAACCTATTACTACACGTAACAATAATGCGGCTTTTGGTTTTAAATAACTCCATGTAAAATTGAAATTACATCTAAATTATTTATTCGCTTAAGCGGTTGTCGTTAAGATTGCAAGACATTTTTTCAGACTTTCTTTCCATTCAGGAACACCCACTCCAAATGTTTGCTGAATTTTAGTAGTATCCAGCAATGAATAAGCAGGACGCTTTGCCGGTGTAGGAAATTGTGAAGTAGGAATTGGATTCACAATGCAATTACTTCCAATCAGCTCTTTAATAGCAATTGCAAAATCGTACCAAACAATATTACCTGAATTACTATAATTGAAGATTGAATATTGTGTGTTAAATGCTGAGCGTTTTTCTACTATCGTCATGATAGCTGCAGCCAGGTCTGCTGCATATGTCGGGCATCCACGCTGATCATTCACCACATTAATACTTTCTCTTTCTTTCATCAACCGCATCATGGTTTTTACAAAGTTGTTACCAAAGGAGGAATACACCCACGATGTGCGAATAATAATTGTATCCGGATTATTCTTAAATGCGAGCTCCTCACCTTTCAATTTAGATGCACCGTAAATACCAATAGGATTTACAGTCCTGTCTTCTTTGATCGGTTCTGTGGCTGTTCCATCAAAAACATAATCCGTAGAAACATGAATAAATTTGGCAGCATGTTGTTTGCAAACGGCAGCTAGATTCCCTACTGCCTCACCATTTATTAAAAATGCATTTTCAATATCGCTCTCTGCTTTATCTACGGCAGTGTAAGCGGCACAGTTAATGCAATGATCAATTTTATTTTCATTAAAATAATTTGTTACTGCATCCAGATCGCCAATGGATAATTCATTACGTGTAACAAATAAAAAATCATATTGAGGATAACCTGCAGACAATACACGCAATTCATTCCCTAATTGTCCGTTGGCGCCGGTGACTAAAATTGTAGGCATAAATTATTCAAAAGAAAAATTGTTTACACAATCAGCTAATAAAGGATGCTGCAGATCTCTATCTGCAACAAGAGCTTTATCGGCAGGGATTCTCCAATCTATTTGTAATACAGGATCATTATATACGATCCCCCCTTCGCTTTGTTTACTATACAAGCCATCGCACTTATAGGATACTTCAGCCGTTTCACTGATCACAGAATATCCATGCGCAAATCCTCTTGGTACTAATAATTGCTTTTTATTTTCCGCAGATAATTCTATTGCAAAAGACTTACCGTATGTGGGAGAGCCTTTGCGAATATCTACCACTGCATCTATGATAGCACCGCTCAATACCCTGATTAATTTTGTTTGTGCATGTGGATTTAACTGGTAATGCAAACCACGTATAACTCCATAAGTAGATCTTGCCTGGTTATCCTGAACAAACTTCATGGTTACACCTGCATCTGCAAATGTTTTCTCGTTATAACTCTCAAAGAAATAACCACGGTTATCGCCATGAACAGTTGGTTCATAAATCAGCAAACCGGGAATATCTGTTTTTGTAAAGCCCATTTTTAAATTAAAAATTTATAATTAAGAATGAATAATTTTTCAATTCGAAGGAATTATTAATTAGTATAGAGTTGTTTAAAATATTCGATCGTCTCTACCAACCCTTCTTCAAATTTTTTTGTTGGCTGATAGCCGAGCAATTTTTTAGCCAATGAAATATCTGCTAAAGAATTTCTGATATCTCCTGCTCTTGGTTCTCTAAATGTTGCTTCAAAATCGCTTTTTAAATATTCTTTGCAGGCATTATACAAATAATTGATAGAAAAATTTTCTCCAATGGCTACATTATACACTTTATTGAATGCTTCATCATTATCGGTTAACATCCCTAAGATATTTATCTGCAAAGCATTTTCAACAAAAGTAAAATCTCTTGTTTGTTCTCCATCTCCATTAATATAAACAGGTGTTCTGTTCAAAATACCTTTTACAAATAATGGAATAACGGCTGCATAAGGTCCATCGGGATCCTGTCGTGGACCAAAAATATTAAAGTAGCGGAAACCGATTATTTTAAGTCCATACACTTTTGCAAAAACATCTGCATATAATTCGTTTGCTTTTTTACTTACCGCATAAGGTGATAAGCAATTTCCAACCTTAGTTTCTTCTTTTGGCAAAGAAGGTTCATCTCCATACACCGATGATGATGATGCATATACGAATTGCTTTACATTATTATCAACAGCTGCCTTTAAAATATTTACAAAGCCTCCAACATTTACATCATTTGTATAAAACGGTTCTTTTATAGAGCGAGGAACAGAACCCAGGGCTGCCTGATGACTTATTGCATCAATTCCTTGACAAGCTTTTTGGCAGGTTTCTAAATCTCTTATATCACCTTCTACAAATTCAAATGCAGGATATGCGGAAAGTATGTTAAGATTTGTTTTAAAACCATTCACCATGTTATCCAACACACGAACTTTTTTGGCACCATTGCTTAATAAATATTCAGCGATATGAGCACCAATAAAGCCTGCGCCTCCTGTAACTAAAAATGAAAGCTGACCTAAATCTTTTGTATGAAACGTTTGACCCATTGTGCAAAGTTGTAATTACGAATCAGCAAAGTGCTAGATTTATAATTTTTATAAACTCCAATAAACTCTATTACTTATTTTATTACGATATATTCCTTTAAGATCAGCAATGATTGCTTTTTGTTTCGTAATACTATTGAAATAATCTTCACCCTTACTTTTAAAATCATTATGCGGCACCGCTATGATCACAGCGTCGTAATCGTTCGCTAAAGACGATGTTAATTCAAAGCCATATTCATGCTGCAATTCTTCGCTATCCGCATGAGGATCTGTAACATGTACATTCAATGAGTACGATTTTAATTCATTCACCACATCTGCCACTTTTGAATTACGTATGTCACTTACATTTTCTTTAAATGTAGCACCCATCACCAACACTTTAGCCTCTTTAACATTGCCATCATTCTGAATGATGTGTTGCAATACTTTCTTCGCCACATGCGCCGCCATACCATCATTAATAGAACGACCCGCTAAAATAACCTGGCTGTCGTACCCTAATTTTTTTGATTTGTAAGTAAGGTAATAAGGATCAACTCCAATACAATGTCCACCAACTAAACCAGGTTGAAATTTTAAGAAATTCCATTTAGTACCGGCAGCTTCCAATACTTCATAAGTGTTTATATTCATTTTATCAAAGATGATAGATAACTCATTCATCAATGCAATATTCAGATCACGTTGTGTATTTTCAATGATCTTGGCCGCTTCGGCTACTTTAATAGAAGATGCTTTATGTACTCCGGCAGTAACAACCAGTTCATATACTTTTGCAATTACGTCCAATGATTCATCATCGCAACCACTTACTACTTTTATGATCTTTGCAAGGGTATGCTCTTTATCGCCCGGATTTATTCTTTCAGGAGAATATCCTGTTTTAAAATCTTTTATATTTTTTAAGCCTGATAATTTTTCAATGATCGGCAAACAATCTTCTTCTGTACATCCAGGATATACGGTACTTTCAAATACTACATAATCTCCTTGCTTAATTACTTTACCAACAGTTTCGCTGGCTTTAGTAACCGGAGTAAGATCAGGTAAATTATTTTTATCGACTGGTGTAGGCACTGCTGCAATAAAGAAAGATGCCTGCTTTAAAACTTCCAGGTCATTTGTAAATTCAATATCACAACCATCAAACGCTTCTTTTTTCAACTCCTGGCTTGGGTCAATGCCTTGCTTCATCATGTCAATACGCTTTGCATTAATATCAAAACCAATAACCTTAATCTTTTTGGCAAATTCTAATGCAATTGGTAACCCCACGTAACCTAATCCAATTACAGCTAATTTCTTTTTTTTATCTAAAAGCTCCTGATACATTTAATTTACTTTAGCTATAAGAAACAAGCTGCAAGCTACAAGAAGAAGTTTTAATATTAAAACTTATCCCTTATAGCTTGCAGCTTTAAGCCTTTATTCTATTTTCTGCTTTCAAACTCTTTCGGCATTTTATACAACTCTTCGTTGGGTAACGATTTAAAATACTCATACGTTATTTTTAATCCCTCTGCTCGTTTTACTTTGGGTTCCCAACCTAATATTGCCTTTGCCTTACTGATCTCCGGCTGACGTTGTTTAGGATCATCTTTAGGTAATGGCTTGTAAACAATCTTTTGAGTAGTGCCTGTTAGTTTGATAATTTCTTCCGCAAAATCTTTCAACGAAATCTCGTCAGGATTACCAACGTTTACAGGATCAACACAATCACTTAGCAACAAACGGTAAATACCTTCTACCAGATCATCTACATAACAAAAACTTCTTGTTTGGCTGCCGTCTCCAAATACCGTTAGATCTTCACCTCGTAAAGCCTGACCAATGAACGCAGGCAGTGCTCTTCCGTCATTGAGTCGCATACGTGGTCCATATGTATTGAATATACGAACGATCCTTGTTTCTACTCCGTGAAAAGTATGATATGCCATAGTAATCGCTTCCTGGAAACGTTTTGCTTCGTCATACACACCACGCGGACCAACAGGATTTACATTTCCCCAATACTCTTCTTTTTGCGGATGCACTAATGGATCGCCATAGATCTCACTTGTGCTCGCAACTAATATTCGTGCGCCTTTTGCTTTTGCCAATCCCAAACAATTATGCGTTCCCAATGAACCAACTTTTAATGTTTGAATAGGAATTTTTAAATAATCGATAGGACTTGCAGGAGATGCAAAATGCATTATATAATCTATATGCCCCGGAACATGAATGAATTTGGAAACGTCGTGATTGTAAAATTCAAACTCTTTTAATTTAAAAAGATGTTCAATATTTCTCAGGTCGCCGGTTATTAAATTATCCATCCCTACAACATCATACCCTTCTTTAATGAATCGGTCACAAAGATGTGAACCCAAAAAACCAGCTGCACCTGTTACTAAAACTCTTTTATTTGCCACTATATAAAATTAAAGTTGATAAATTATTTTACTACTTTTCTTCCAATGCTTTCATAATGAAAGCCCAGTTGTTCCATTTGCGCAAGGTCGAACAAGTTTCTACCATCGAAAATAACTTTGTTCTTCAATAAAGAAACTATTTTATCAAATTCCGGTGTTCTGAATTCACTCCATTCTGTTGCAATCACTAATGCATCCGCATCTTTCAATGCATCGTATTGAGTTTCTTCAAAGCTGATCTTATTGCCAAATATTTGTTTTACATTTTCCATTGCTTCAGGATCAAATGTAGCAACAGTAGCGCCTGCTTTCAATAATTCTTCAATGATGTATAAAGCCGGTGCTTCACGGATATCATCTGTATTCGGTTTAAAAGCCAACCCCCACAATGCGATCTTCTTTCCTTTCAGATCGTTGTTGAAGTATGCTTTTATCTTAGGCAACAAATGTAGTTTCTGACGGTGGTTCACATCCATCACCGCTTTTAATATCTGGAAATCGTAATTAACTTCCTGCGATGATTTTTCCAATGCCTGAACATCTTTAGGGAAACAGCTTCCGCCATAACCAATACCCGGAAATAAAAATCGTTTACCAATGCGTTCATCACTGCCAATTCCTTTACGTACCAGATCAACATCAGCACCTAAGCGTTCACATAATTGTGCGATCTCATTCATGAACGTGATCTTAGTTGCCAGGAAAGAGTTCGCTGCATATTTGGTTAACTCTGCAGACCTTTCATCCATAAAAATAATTGGATTACCCTGGCGAACAAACGGCGCATACAGATCGTTCAATATTTTTTTAGCACGTTCAGATTCAGTACCGATCACTACTCTATCGGGTTTCATAAAATCATCCACGGCTACTCCTTCGCGTAAAAATTCAGGATTGCTCACTACATCAAAATCAACTTTTATATTTTTTGCAATTGCGGCATGTACTTTTTCTGCAGTACCTACAGGCACTGTACTTTTATCTATAATTACTTTATAGTCGGTTAAAATTTTCCCTAAATGATCAGCAACTCCTAAAATATATTTCAGATCAGCACTACCATCTTCACCGGGAGGTGTAGGCAATGCCAGGAAAACAATTTTGGCATCTTTGATACCTTCTTCCAAAGAAGTAGTAAAATGTAATCTCCCTTCTTTTTGATTTCTTAAAAACAACTTTTCCAATCCGGGTTCATAAATGGTCATTTTACCCGATTGTAATTTATCTACTTTGCTTTTATCAATGTCCACACAAGTAACAGTGTTACCGGTTTCTGCAAAGCAGGTACCTGTTACCAATCCAACATAACCTGTTCCAACTACTGAAATTTTCATACTTATTTTATTTATTTATAAATTCTAATACTTTACTTACAATAAACGTTTGTTGTTCTTCATCCAGTTCGGTATGTATTGGCAGTGAGATCACTTTTTCAGTTAACCAATCGGTAACGGGTAAGTGATAATCACTTCCACCAAACGTTTCGAACATTTTTTGTTTATGGCAAGGAACAGGGTAATAAATCATGGATGGAATACCATTGTCTGCAAGATATTGATGCAACTCATCTCTGTTAACAGTATTTACCAGCAACGTGTATTGATGAAAAACGTGATTGCTGTATGCTGCTCTGTAAGGTATGGTGATGGCTGAATTGCCGGAAAAAGCTTTGTCATAAAATGCCGCCGCTTTTCTTCTTGCATCAATATATTCGTCAAGGTGTTTTAGTTTTATATCCAAAATAGCTGCCTGAATAGCATCTAATCTTGAATTACATCCCACCATGTCATGATAATAGCGTTTTGCCTGTCCATGTATTGCTATCATTTTTAATCTGTTAGCTAACGCATCATCATTAGTAAATATTGCGCCGGCATCGCCATAAGCGCCTAAATTTTTTGAAGGATAGAAAGATGTACAGCCGATATGCCCAATACTTCCGGTCTTTTTTTTGCTGCCATTTGCAAAAGTATAATCACAACCTATTGCCTGTGCATTATCTTCAATTACGTATAAGTTATGTTTTTGTGCGATAGCCATTATAGCCTCCATATTAGCGGCATGACCATATAAATGGACCGGAATGATGGCTTTTGTTTTGGGAGTGATGGCTTTTTCTAATGCTGCAGGATCAATGCAAAAAGTTTCTTTATCTACTTCAACAAAAACAGGCTTTAATTTTAAGAGGGCTGCTGCTTCTACAGTAGCAATGTAAGTAAAAGAGGGAGTAATCACCTCATCGCCGGGCTGTAGCTCCAATGCCATCATGGAAATTTGCAAAGCATCTGTTCCGTTGGCACATGGAATTACATGTTTAACTTCATTGTATTTCGCTAAATTATCTGCAAAGTCATTTACCACTTTACCACCAATAAATTGCGAGCTTTCCAAAACTCCAATTACAGCAGCATCTACTTCCTGCTTAATTTTTTGATACTGCGTTTTTGTGTCCACCATCTGCAATGGCCTCATATATCGTACAATTTATTATGTCTGCTTTTTATCCGGCAGGCGCAAAGATAATGATTGAAAAAGTAATATATGACATATTCAAAAAGATGTAAATCGATATTGGGAATTTGAAATTTTCCTGTAGACTTTCGGGAATTTTAATCACAAATAATGCGGAGCAATTTGCGTTGATAGGGGTAATCAACGGAATGGGCTTATGTAAAGCGTCTTTTGATAAGCTGATCAAACTGTTTTACTGTATCGCTTTCTATCCAACCCAATTTTGTTTTTAACTCCCGGCGAATCCAATATTCGGCTTCAGCCAGAATAGAAAAGCTATTGATGGTTTTAATACTGCGCTCGTACATTGCCTCATCACCCCTGAACAGTTCATTGATAAATAAAAAACGATCATTTATTCCAATGGCTTTCTTGAGGTCTTTGATACCGGACTCATTAAACTTTTCGCTTAGCTCGATTTTATTGATCTTAAGTTTATCGTTCAATGATTCTGTACTGATATTTTGCTCGTTAACTTCTTTTTTTTCGATGGCAGTAGCGGGTTGTGGAGCAGGAATATGTTGTGCCAGGGTTGGAATATCGTCATCATTTCCTTCAAACAATAATTGCGGACGGCTCTGCGAACCGATCTTTTGCTTAGCAGCAGCATTACGTTTAATTTCCTCCAGTTCAGCTTCGATCTCTGCTTCATCTACCTGTAATACCTGGATGATCTTTTCTTCTTCGGCAGGCTTTGCAGCAGGTGTAATTGCCACAGGTGCTGTTGTTTCAACTATATTTAAAGGCATGGAAACCGTTACCGAACCTTCCTGACCCGCTGCTTGTTGTAAATGCAATAATTCATGCTGCAACATTTGTACAGTCAATAACAATTGTGCCGCATCGGCACCATTGGTAAATTGTTGTTGTAATTTCTGTAAAAGTGTTTCCACTCTTTCCATACCCTCTTAATTATTTGTTGCTGATAAATTTGGTTTTGATGTGTGGTTCAAAACCGCAATCTTTGTAAATAACGCTTAAAGTTACAAACTGTATTTAAAATATTGTAAATGTTTATTGAACCAAATTTAAAGCCGGGGCGCCGCGGGTGGATCGAAGTGATCTGCGGAAGTATGTTCAGCGGTAAAACAGAAGAGTTGATACGCCGATTAAAACGTGCCAAGATCGCCAACTTAAAAGTAGAGATATTTAAACCGGCTATTGATGTACGTTATGATGAAGAGAAGATCGTTAGTCATGATACCAATGCTATTCACTCTACCCCTGTAAAGAATTCAAAAGAAATTTTGTTATTGGCACACGATGTAGAAGTGGTGGGCGTTGATGAAGCGCAATTTTTAGATGATAATATTGTAGAAGTTTGCGAACAGCTGGCGTTAAAAGGCGTTCGGGTTATAGTAGCAGGACTGGACATGGATTTCCAGGGAAAACCCTTTGGACAAATTCCTAACTTATTGTCTGTTGCCGACTACATTACTAAAGTGCATGCTATTTGCGTAAAGTGCGGGAATATTGCCAACATCAGCTATCGCAAAACTGCTAATGAAGAACAGGTTTTATTAGGTGCTAAAGATGTATATGAACCAAGGTGCAGAACCTGCTATAATTTGAAAGACTGATACAATAAGCTCCAGATCACAAATAGCTAATTCCAAATTTAATTCCTGAATTAAAATACCTTTTATAGTAGGAATGACAAAGAGAGTGATTGCATTATTAAAAAAAGACCTGTTGCTTGAGCTAAGGCAAAAACATACCTTGTATGGCATTCTATTATATGTTGCTTCTACCATTTTTGTTCTATACTTATCCGTTAGTAAACCCGAAGCCAATGTATGGAACGGGCTTTTCTGGATAATACAATTATTCGTTTGTGTAAATGCTGTAGCTAAAAGCTTTTTACAGGAAAGCCGTGGCAGGATGTTATACTTCTACTCTATTACCGGCGCAAAGGAATTCATTATAGCCAAGCTTATTTACAATATTATTTTAATGCTGTTGATGAGCTTACTAAGCTTATTATTGTTTTTCATCTTATTAAAAAATCCATTAGCTGATGCCGGGCAATTTATTGCCATTGTTTGCCTGGGCGCCTTTAGCTTAAGCCTGGTATTTACTTTACTGGCAGCAATAGCCGCCAAAGCACAGCAAAATGCAGCATTAATGGCAATTTTAGGATTTCCCTTGATCATTCCGCAGCTGTTATTATTAATACGCCTTTCAAAAGCTGCATTTGGCGAGGTTTTTAGAGCGGGGGCTGTAACACAAATAACATTATTACTGGCAGCATTGAACATTATGGTAATTGCATTGTCGATAATTCTTTTTCCTTTTTTATGGAAAGATTAATTGCTGCAATAATGCATGAGTTCCTAATTTTGCATTCTATTATTGTATGAACAAATCTTGGTGGAAAATATTAGCTGCAGTATTATTACTCTACACATTCACAGCCGGCTTTTTAATACATGTTCCGGATATTGGTAATTTAAGACAGACTATCCGCAACCTTTTCTTTCATGTGCCTATGTGGTTTGCACAAATGATATTGCTGGGTATTTCATTGGTTTATTCCATGATGTACCTATACAGTTCTAATCTTAAACATGATATTTATGCTTCAGTATTTGCCCAAACAGGCATCCTGCTTGGTTTTTTAGGCCTATTCACCGGCATGATCTGGGCAAACTATACCTGGGGCGCTCCCTGGAGTAATGATCCCAAACAGATGTGCGTAGCTATTGCACTGCTTATTTATTTAGCTTACCTGGTATTGCGCAGCTCCATGACGGATATTGACAAGCGTGCTAAAGTAAGCGCCGTGTATAACATCTTTGCTTATTTTATTTATGTGCCTTTGATAATGATCTTACCAAGAATGGTAGAATCTTTACACCCCGGTGGTAAAGGTGTACAGGGTAACCCCGGCTTAAACGGCGCCGACCTCGATGCTACCATGCGACTTGTTTTTTGGCCTGCTGTTATCGGCTGGACCTTATTGGGCGTTTGGATAAGCACCCTCAGCATACGAATCCAATTACTAAGAGATAAAAGTTTAATTCATGCGTAACAGATCTTTACAATTGCTATTATTAGTTTGTAGTTTATTCATAACCGTTATGGCCAATGCACAGGCAGCACAACCGGTAGAAGACACGATGCGCAGCAGCGGAAAAATTTACGTGGTAATGGCAATTTGTATTACTATCTTAGTAGGACTGATCCTATACGTAATAAGTATCGACAGAAAAATAAGTAAACTAGAAAAAAACGAACAGCCGTGAAACGTCAATCGTGAAAACTAATGCAACGCTGAATGTTTGATCACGTCTCACGTTTCACATAAAAAAACGATTGCCTCACTAAATATCTTTTTTATGCCAGCACCAGAGTATAGTTTCCTCGACGACGTAAACAAAAGTTTTGATAAAGCCGCACAGCTTACCAATTGGGACAAAGGAATTCTTCAACAAATAAAAGCCTGCAACAGCGTATATCGTATGCGTTTCCCTATTAAACGGGATAATGGAACCATTGAAGTAATTGAAGCGTATCGTGTACAGCATAGCCAGCATAAATCACCTTGTAAAGGAGGTATCCGCTTTAGCGAATTTGTAAACCAGGATGAAGTAATGGCATTGGCCAGCTTGATGACCTACAAATGCGCTATTGTAAATGTTCCCTTTGGTGGTGCTAAAGGAGGTATCAAGATCAACCCAAAAAATTACAGTGTGTATGAATTGGAGAAGATCACCCGTCGTTATACATCAGAATTAATAAAGAAAAATTTTATAGGCCCGGGCATTGATGTTCCTGCTCCTGATTATGGAACAGGCGAAAAAGAAATGTCGTGGATAGCTGATACTTATTTATCGCTACGTCCCGGCGAAATTGATGCATTGGGTTGTGTTACCGGAAAGCCTGTATCGCAAGGTGGTGTACGCGGACGTAAAGAAGCAACAGGACTGGGTGTTTTCTTTGGTATCCGTGAAGTGTGCAATATGCCCGAAGTAATGGATAAGATCAAATTGCCATTAGGCATTGAAGGAAAGAAAGTAGTAGTACAGGGTTTAGGAAACGTGGGTTATCATACTGCAAAATTTTTCCGCGAACATGACGCTAAAGTAATTGCATTGGCAGAATATGAAGGCGCTATTTACAATGCTGATGGATTGAATGAAGAAGATGTATTTCAACATCGGAATAAAACAAAATCAATTTTAAATTTTCCCGGCGCTACCAATATTACCAATACTGCTGATGCATTGGAACTGGAATGTGATATTTTAATTCCTGCTGCTTTGGAAAATGTTATCAATGCCGAGAATGCACCACGCATCAAAGCAAAGATCGTTGGTGAAGCAGCGAACGGACCTTGTACGCCTGATGCAGATGAAATATTTGCTAAAAAAGGAATTGTTTGTGTGCCGGACATGTACTTGAACGCCGGCGGTGTTACGGTTAGTTATTTTGAATGGTTAAAAAACCTTAGCCATGTCCGCTATGGTCGTTTGGAAAAACGTTTTACTGAAAACTTAAATGCACATATCTTATCTCAAATAGAAGAACTAAGCGGTAAAAAGGTAAGCGAGCTAGAACGCAATTTCATTCATCATGGACCAGAAGAAGTTGACCTGGTGCATAGCGGTTTGGAAGAAACCATGATCACTTCTACAAGAGAGATCATTGATGTATGGCATAGTAATCCTGCTATAACCGATATGCGTACGGCTGCTTTTGTCAGCGCTATTAATAAAGTAGCTACTACATATGTTGAGCTGGGAATATTTCCTTAATTATGTATCTTATTTGTTGTTGGTCAGGTGACTATCAACGGACAAGGCTGCTATACGCAGCCTTTTGTATTTTACACTACTGTGATCTGTGCTTTAAAAATTCTATTCTTAAACTTGAAGAGTATATTTTATAAGACCGTCTTCGACCAGCTCAGACTGACACTCTACTATTTGATAAAGAAACACACAACTTTCTTCGCATCTTCACCAGTAACTGCATAAGGCGCCTCTTTTGCTTCGGTATCGGCGCAGGCGGGATTGAAAAAATGCACAGCATATTTTTTCAAAGAAGCAAAAGCAGCGCCGGTGCAGTTACGCAGCCACGCCGGCTGCGGAGGCGAAAAACTTTAAAGCTTAAGCGTTATCATAAATCATAGTTCTCTTCTATTACTTTTTTTGCGGAAAAAAAGTAACGCAAAAAAGCCGCCGACAAACGATGACGGCCCGTTTGTCGGTGGGTTCCCTGATTAAACGGTAGTACTACTGTGGCTTCGACATTAGTAATTCTATTCTTAGACTTGAAGAGAGTATATTTTATTAGACCGTCTTCGACTAGCTCAGACTGACACTCTACTATTCGATAAATAAACACATAACTTTCTTCACATCTTCACCAGTCTGTAAACTATACTTTGGTAATTCTATTGTTAGGATTGAAGTGTATATTTTATAAGACCGTCTTCGACTAACTCAGACTGACACTCTACTATTTGATAAAGAAACACACAACTTTCTTCCCATCTTCACCAGTAACTGCAGTAGGCGCCTCTTTTGGTTCGGTATCGCCGCAGGCGGGATTGAAAAAATGCGCAGCATATTTTTTCAAAGAAACAAAAGCAGCGCCGGTGCAGTTACGCAGCCACGCCGGCTGTGGAGGCGAAAACTTTAAAGCTTAAGCGTTATCATAAATCATAGTGCTCTTATGTTACTTTTTTTGCGGAAAAAAAGTAACCAAAAAAGCCGCCGACAAACGATGACAGCCCGTTTGTCGGTGGGTTCCCTGATTAAACGGTAGTACTACTGTGGCTTCGACATTAGTAATTCTATTCTTAGACTTGAAGAGAGTATATTTTATTAGACCGTCTTCGACTAGCTCAGACTGACACTCTACTATTTGATAAAGAAACACCAACTCTCTTCCCATCTTCACCAGTCTGTAAACTATACTTTGGTAATTCTATTGTTAGGATTGAAGTGTATATTTTATAAGACCGTCTTCGACTAGCTCAGACTGACACTCTACTATTTGATAAAGAAACACACAACTTTCTTCGCATCTTCCCTAGTCTGTAAACTATACTTTGGCAATTCTATTGTTAGGCTTGAAGTGTATATTTTATAAGACCGTCTTCGACTAGCTCAGACTGACAGCTTTTTAATTTGAAGTGTTGTTAACCTTCTAAAAATGCGATGGCAATATTATAATAGCAATCTCTAATTATTTATTCAACGTTTTTAAATATGCTAAGAACTTCTCTAATGGAATTGTTTCTAATTGAGGTGTTATGGTTTGTGCGCCAGTAGTAATATCCAATATCTGTACCTGTACTTTTCCTTTTGGTGCATTGGTATTTATTATTAAAAGATAAGCTTCCTCATCTACCGGTATGAATGGAAATACAAATTGATCTTTTAGTTTTCTGCTCGCCGGAATAATGGTACGTCGGTTCTTAAATACCAGCTTACAATCGGTATAATCAGATGGCGCAAGGTTGACATAAATAGTTTTCAGCTTATCTTCCGGCACTTTCGTCATCCAGTCTATATTACTCCAACCGGTTTGCGATACTGCATATACATTGTATTGCAATTGGTTTATATCGCGGTAATTGATGGGGTTACCGTTCTGCTGCATACGCATCAAAGACATTTCCAAATACTTTTCCTTAAACAACGAATCTTTTATAGCATATTCTTTTTTCAGTAACTCCAGCAAGGCATTGCAGGGAGCTTTTGCAATAGCACTATCAGAGGGCAATCGAATCTCCGGCATATCATTCTGTGCCTTTTGATATAAGCTTCTTATCGAATCCTGCAAAGCCTGGCTTTGATTTGCAAATCCTGCCGCAATCGCTCTTTTTGTTGCAGCAGCGGTTTGCCGCTTGTTTCGTCTGCACGAAAAATAATCTCTTGCTGATTGTCTTTTTACATCGCTGAACCAGCCGGACATCCATTTACCAATGCCGCAAAAAACCAATGAGCAATGAGAACAATCATCAACGTATATCACTTTATCCTGCCATCCTCCGCATTTTTTAAACAGGTCTGCAGGAATGGGCAGTATTGTTTGTGAAGTGCTATCGGTGCCCTTCCAATCAAAATGACCCAATGTACTGTCCCAATCTCCTTTATATATTTTATTACCGTTATTGGGTGCATCCGTTGGCGACATGATCACATAATTACTGCCTTGCTTTAACTGCAACAAGTTGTCTCCACACTTGAATTGCACATTCACCATTGATTGAGACACCAAAATATTATCACCGGAAACAGTAGTTAAATTCTCTGCTACAATATCATCTTTATACAAAGCTTCTTTTACCTCTACCGTTATACAAGGCGCACAGCCATAGCCTTCCGGCAGTTGAATGCTGTTGGCTTTGATATAAATAAGTGTGCCGTGTTTGGCTACTAAAATGGTATCTCTATCATTGCTGATACAAAAGCGATCGGGGTTCAGTTTCGTTGCCTCAAACAATTGCTTTATAGTTAACAAAGCAGGAGATGCATATACCGATATCTCTGCCCGGCGGTTCATCATCTTTCCCTGTATAGTATTATTGCTTTCTACCGGGTCTGCTTTGCCCAGCCATTTTGCTGTTATGGAGAATGCACTATTGTTTTCTGCCTGAAAGAACGTTAACCAATTAACTACATCTGTTGCTCTTTTTTTACTTAGCTCAATATTGTATGCATCATTTCCTGTTGCATCGGTATAACCGGTTATAGCAATGCTGTCTATTTTTCCTGTTTGCCTGTAAGTATTCAATATTGCTTCAAACGCTTCTTTTGACTGCTCTGTTACAGTAAACGAATCGGAAGGAAAATAAACGATGTATTTAAACGAAGCTTTTGTTTGCGCAGTTAAGCTGTAGCAGCAACAAAAAAGGATAAGTGTTAAAAGATAACGGTTCATATTTTCAAATATATACTACTTCCTGTATAAGAGAAGCTCAATATATAGAACTGTGCAAGAGATAAAGAGGGTTGGGTAGACTGCTGTTTTTTTTTGTTAGTGGCGCATAAAGCAGCATCTTAGATCTGTTCATGCTATTGCACAAAAAAGCCGCTGTTAACAGCGGCTTTTATTATTTCTTCTCAACACTAATATTCCAGTTCTCCGTCACCGGTAGTTTTGCCAAGCGAACCTGCGCCTGCAAAATGCTCTACCTCTATGGTTGGTACATCTACAATAACATTTCCATTCCCATCAACCGTTACTGTCGCCATTACATCACCGGACCCTGTACTCAAGTAAACATCGTTGGCTCCCACATTGAACTCCACTGCCAGTTCATTACTTGCCAATGTATTATTACCGGCTTTGGTTTCGCTTACTACCTTGTAAGTGCCGGCGGTTGCAGGAATAGCTGAAAAGAATACCTGCATGGAATTTGAGTTTGTTCCGTTAGCCCTTACTTGTGTAGTTCCATCTTTTACCACATTAGTGGATGTATAAGTGTCTGTACCAACATGCCATGTGGCAGTAGTAATACCAAATGCCTCTTTTGCTTTTGAACAAGAAAAGAGCATCAACACTAAAACGGGATAAGTAACCATCAATGTTTTTTTCATAATAAAGTTGTTTTATCAAATATAACAGGCAAGCGTTGCTAAACCAAGCGATACAAAAATTATGTAACAAGTGCGTGTTATTATATTAAGCCGTATCGATCATTAAGAACACCTATTTAACTTGTATTCATACACGATGATCAATAAAATCGATCGCTGTAAACATATTATTCGCTTTGTTTCATTGTACATTTGATCATAAATTTTTAGTTATGAGAAATGGCATAGTGCTTTTATTGCTACAGGTTATGATATCCCCTGTATTGCTGGCGCAAAATGTTGGCGTAGGCACTACTACCCCATCGGAAAAGCTGGATGTGAACGGTGCAGTAAAAGTTGGCAACACTTCTACCGTATATGCACCGGGTGCTATTAAATACGATGGATCAGAATTAAAAGGGAATGAAGCAGGTGTTTGGAAATCGCTGGTTTCTTCAGGCACTACATTTAGCTTTGGCACGTTTACTTCTACTGTGCGCAACCAGGAAGTACCTACTAACGACAGCTTTGTGGTTACGGATGCAGGACAATACCTTGTTATATTAACCAGCTATATGTCGAACACACAAAACTACTCCGGTAGTGTTTTTGATACGCATGGCTATATTTATTTAAACCGCAAAGGCAGCCATATCTATAGTCATCATGCTGCTGCAAACAGTATGGAAATATATGAAGGCGGCTATACCTACAGCATGGTACCTGCGGAGTGGCCGGAGATAGCTACTGTTTATTTTGATACGGGTGATGTTATTAAAGCCAGTGCTTTGTTTACTACTTATGGTACTCCGTTGCCTACTTCTTCCTGGAGCTTTAGTATGAATGTGATATTGGTAAAGCTGCAATAGAAAACAATCATCGTTATTACCGGTGGTAATATTCTTTTTACAGATGCCTGCTTTCTCTTTACCGGCGGCTGCTTTCTTTTTACCGGCGGCTGCTTTCTTTTTACGGGAGCAAAAAACCAAATTACCGGTGGCTACTTTCTTTTTGCCGACACAAACATTCTCTTTGCCGACGCTTACTTTCTCTTTACCGCAGCGAATATTCTTATTACCGGCGTCAACATACTAAAAGAGGGTGGAAATATTCTTTCCACCCTCTTTTACTTTTTAGCTGATCTTTTACTCTTCAAGGTCCAGGTTCAACTTTAATTGGAATGTTTGAATTGGATGCTGCTTAACTGCTTATACTCCCGCGATGTTGCATTGTAAACACTTTTTACATAATCTTTTACGTCAGCCACTGTATCGATAATGCCTGTTTTAGCAGCATATAACCGGCGATCTCTTTCTATCATAGCATTGCTCCATTCTGTAATGGCATCTACCACTGCATCATTTGCCGTGGTAAAATTGCCGGATAATGCAATTAATGAGCTTGTTTGCAATTCTACTTCATTCGGTATATAATTGGATTGCTGTTTTAGCAATTCAACTAACTTATCAAAATGATCTACCAAATTATCAAAGCTTTGCTGTGATGCGGAGATCTTTTTTGGTACGGGCGTATCCGGAGTGGCAGGTGTTTCGGGTGTTTCATCTTTGGAGGCTTTTTTTCCCTGTAGTTTCCCGTTGATGGTCTTTGCATTCTCAACAACCCCTTCATCCACATCGCAGCCTGCGAGTGCATTCACTATCCTGGTGCATAGTTTCCTGATGGGCGTAAAAATGTCCTTGCGTGCATTGGTAGCATTGTCTACCGTTGTCTTGGTTGCTTTTACCTGCTTTAATGCGTCTGCTGCATTGGCTAGCTGTGTTTCCAACGTTGCTATTTTTAATGCTGCTTTTGAAGGATTGTACTTAGCGCCATAGCCTTTAAAAATGAAAGTAATGTTTTAAAATTCGCTACGTTTTTGGTGTGACCGGTTTCGGATGTTGATGCCATAGTTTTCAGTTTTTAAGATAAAAAAATTATTTACTTAAAAATATAAATGGAGAGGCATGATAATTATCGATGGTTTGTTAAAGTGATGAAGGTTTTAAAGATTTAGATTGATAAATGTTGAGGATGTAGTGGTATGAAGCAAGATGCTTGATGTAGGATAATTATTTGTTAGATATTCTCTATTTACTTTTTTGTCTTGAAACAAAAAAGTAACAAAAAAATTCAAGGCAGGAACGATGACGGCCCGTTCCTGCCGGATAGCTATGTGGAGCTTGGGTGCTACTGTGGCTTCGGCAGTGGTAATGCTACTCTTAGATTTATAGAGTATTCATTTAAATCAATTTTAGATAGAATTGTTAGCTTTATCTCTTATACAAATGTATTTTATGAGAAAAGATAAAACATACTCTTTGTGTGAGACAGTTGCAGACATTGCATACATCGCAGGAGAAAGAAATTATTACTGTGCTGATAGCAGAAAGAAAGTTGCTGATTTTATAACATGGGCAAAAGAATTTGAAAAGATGTATGAGAAAATACAGTGGGGTATCAATTCTGAGGTAGAGTATATTGACGCGATATATCTATTTGCTGATTACAAGATAAAACTACACCAATCATAATGAAAGAAGGTCAGATGCTTTGGACCAGAAACGAGTTAGTATTAGCAATAAATCTTTATTGCAAACTACCATTTGGTAAAATGCATAAAAGCAATCCAGAAGTTATAAAGTTTGCAAATCTTATTGGCAGAACACCTTCATCGGTGGCATTAAAATTAGGCAACCTTGCAAGTTTTGATCCTACTTTAAAAGAGAGAGGAATTAAGGGCGCATCCAATGCAAGTAAGCTTGACAAACAAGTTTGGGATGAATTCTATAATAATTGGGATGCTGCATTGCTTGAAAGTGAGAAATTATTAGCTAAAGAAAAGAAGACAACCATTGTTAAATTGAATCATGTAGATATTTCAGATATTACTAAAGAAGGATTAGATAAAGAAAGATTAATTAAAACGAGAGTAAATCAATGCATTTTTAGAACAATGATATTGGCAACGTATAACAACACTTGTTGCATTACTGGCATTGATAATACTGACCTATTAATTGCCAGCCATATTGTTCCTTGGAGCAAAGACAGTAAGAATAGATTGAACCCAACCAATGGCATTTGCTTAAATGCCTTGCATGATAGGGCTTTTGATAAAGGTTTAATTACAATTAGTGCGAAAGATTATACTATCAAAGTTTCTTCAAAATTGAAAGGCAAGAATATTGTTGATAGTATAGATACTAATTTTTTAAAGTTAGAAGGAATGGAAATTAATCTCCCGGATAAATTTTTACCTGCTAAAGAGTTTTTGAAAGTGCACAATGATTATTTTAAGGCTTGACGGACTGATTATTACAAGCTGCTTATTTGTTATTTAAGCAAGGTATAGAGAATTAGCAACTAGGTAGCACAGGACAGATCCCTGTGTCTGTGGGGCGGCGGGTATATAATCCCCTTAGCAATTAATATCGATGAGGAGAGCTATGGGAATTTCTAATTCAATTGAGTACTTTAGCTTTTATGAAAGCATTAAACTTAATCTATGGAACAAACTAAATTAAAACTGACTCAGCTTATTAATACTATTAATGAGTCCTTTCCTGACGAGAATGACCTAAAAGGCTTTTTAGGAATATCAAGAGCCTTAATTACAGATATTTTAATACAAAGCGATGCTTTATTGATTCCACTTAAGGAATATGACAACAATTTCGAAACAATAATTTTGAAGAGAGAATTGGCTGAAGTATTTGAAAAGATCAATAAAGAACTTGAGTCAAAATTTGATAATATAACGCCAAGTAAATTCGAAATTATTTTAAGACAAATTACCCGAATAAAATCTTTAATAAAAGATACTTATTTATCAGTTATCGATAGTCTGCCAATGAGAACCGAGGTCGAAATTATTCAAGCAAAACAAGAATTGGCTCTACTTACTTCGAATATTGAAGATTTAAAAAAAATAAATATAGACCTAACTACTCTTAAAGATGAATTAACAATAAAAAATGATACTATATTAAGGAATATTGATAATGTTCAAGAAGAAATAACAACTATCAAAGAATCTACTGTAAAAAATATTAATACTATACATGAAGAAGTAAATGTTCTTAAAGGAAAAGCAGAAAAAATAATCGTGGACTTTGAAGATAAGCAACAGAAGTCCTCTGAAAATGAAAAAAAGATTAACGAGTATTTAATAAAAATAGAAACAGAAAAAACATCTATTGAAGCCATCCAAAAAAATACATCTGAATGGGAACAAGAAATTAAAGCCACAAAAGAGCAAATTGTTTCAAACCTTAATGATTATAAGGCGCTAAATTTAAAATCCAAAACATTACAATCTGAAATCGAAGCAACTCACGACAAAATTTTTGGGAAAAAAGATAGTGAAGGAAATCAGATCAATGGCTATCTACAAGAAACTGAAGACTTAAAAAACAAAATTGCAGCTTTTTTAGCCGAACAAAACACTAGATTTCTAGCTCAATTTACAGAAATAGAAGGCTTATTACCAGGTGCAACTAGTACCGGCTTAGCAGAAGCTTATCAAATTCAAAAGGCAAGCTACAAGAAACCATTGCAATTTTGGTCTGTAATTTTTATTTCTACAATTTGTATAATGACAGCCTTAAGCATTGTACTACTATATTTCCAATTTAATGCTCAAACAACTCTTACATTGAACCAAGCATTTATTTCCCTTTTAAAAGATTTACCTTTTTTCATTCCTACAATTTGGTTAGCTGGTTATGCTAGTAAGCAACAAAGCCAATATAAAAGGTTACAAGAGGAATATGCCTTTAAAGAAACAAATGCAAAATCATTCCACGGACATAAAATGCAAATTGAAGAACTAATGAAAGATGGCATAACTGATCAAGATGTATTACTACAATTAGTTGGTCAGCTTGTAATTATTACCTCGCAAAATCCAAGCGTAACATTAGATAATAAATCGCATGAAGACAGTCCTCCAATTTTCAAACTTGCAGAAAAATTTTTACCATTTAAAAAGAAAAATGAAGAAGAGAAACAAGCTTAAATAAATATTTCATTTCGCTTTTATAAAGCTGTTTACTGCAGATTCAATCATTTTACTAGAAATAAAAAAAGGTTTTTTATCAATTGATATCCTAATAATATTATCTAATACACTATAACTACCTTTAAAATGGGCTCCTAAAGCAGTCGCTTCAAAGTTTCCAGCTTTAGAGTTACCCGATATCTTAGCATTGTATTTTTGACTTTCCTTTAATGCCCTATTATATAAATCTTCCATATTCCCTTTAAATTCTGTGTTAAAACTGTAAGACATAAGTTTCAAAAAAGATAATTGTTAATTTATACAGCTAATATAAGTAGATATAGTAAACATTAGCAATAGCATGTCGTATAAATGAATAATACACCGATGTTCAATAGTATTACAAACCTCACCACATAAAAACAAAAAAGCTGCAAAGTATAAAACCTGCAGCTTGGTATTTAGAATTTGTTTTTGGAATTTATTACCTCGCAATATTCACTGCTCTCTTTTCTCTTATCACTGTCACTTTTATTTGCCCGGGAAAGGTCATTTCGGTTTGTATCTTTTGCGCAATTTCAAAGCTTAGCTTATCGCTGTCGGCATCAGTAACTTTATCTGCTTCTACTATCACACGCAACTCACGACCGGCTTGTATAGCATAGGCTTTTTCTACACCGGTATAACCCAATGCCATATTTTCAAGGTCTTTGATACGCTGAATGTATTGCTGCATGATCTCACGACGGGCACCGGGACGGGCACCGCTGATAGCATCGCAAGCCTGTATGATCGGCGAGATAACATATTGCATCTCCATTTCATCGTGGTGAGCGCCAATGGCATTTACCACCGCAGGGTTCTCGCCATATTTTTCCGCCAACTTAGCACCTAACAAAGCATGACTTAATTCTGTTTCTTCATCCGGTACTTTACCGATATCGTGTAACAAACCTGCACGTTTTGCCAGCTTCGGATTCATGCCCAACTCAGCCGCCATGATAGCGCAAAGGTTGGCAGTCTCCCGACTGTGCATTAACAAGTTTTGTCCGTACGAAGAACGGAAACGCATACGTCCTACCATTCTTATCAGCTCTTTATGCAATCCATGAACGCCGAGCTCCATAGCCGTACGTTCACCGATTTCCATTACCTGGTCTTCCAGTTGCTTTTTGGTTTTTTCTACCACTTCTTCAATACGTGCCGGGTGAATACGTCCGTCTGCCACTAAACGTTGTAAAGACAAACGGGCAATTTCCCTGCGCAACGGATCGAAAGAAGAAAGTACAATTGCTTCAGGGGTATCATCTACTACTAAATCAACACCGGTAGCGGCTTCTATAGCACGTATGTTTCTACCTTCTCTACCGATGATAGAGCCTTTTATTTCATCGCTTTCCAAATTGAAAACAGTAATAGAGTTTTCAATGGCTTGTTCTGCGGCTGTACGCTGAATGGTTTGTATAACTATTTTACGGGCTTCCTTATTAGCCTTTGCTTTGGCATCTTCAATAATTTCCTGCTGAATGGCGATGGCTTTGCTTTCTGCCTCGTGCTTTAAGCTTTCTATTAACTGCGCCTTTGCTTCATCGGCTGATAAGCCGGCTACTTTTTCTAAGCGGCGGATATGTTCTTCCTGGTGTTTTTCCAGCTCGCTGCGCTTGTGATTTACTACCTCTATCTGGCGATTGAGGTTTTCTTTTATCGCATCATTTTCTTTAATGTGCTTTTCTAAACTCTGCTCTTTTTGATTGAGGGATTGTTCTTTTTGCTTGATGCGATTCTCGCCTTCTACCACTTTCTGATTGCGCTGCATCACGTCACGATCATGCGAAGCTTTTAGTTGTACAAACTTTTCCTTTGCCTCTAATTCTCTTTCTTTTTTAATGTTTTCGGCTCTTAATTCGGCTTCTTTAATGATGGTTTGTGATTGTGATTGCGCTTCTTCGATCTGTTTTTGAGTGTTTTTGGCAAAAATTAATTTACCCAGTACAATGCCCACTATTAATGCTGCAGCACCTATGACAATGTATATAATCGTTGGTTCCATTGAATGTTTCTTTTTTACAATTTATGTTCTTATATGTGTGTGTTTTACCCATAATTCTTTATTAAGGATAGTGCCTGCGAAGATAAGCTTTAAAAATTGATTCTTTATATTAGAGATTCTGCTATGTTACTTTTTTTGCGGAAAAAAAGTAACCAAAAAAGCCGCCGACAAACGATGACTGCCCGTTTGTCGTTAGGTTCCCTGATGAAGCTGTTGTACTACTGTGACTTCGGCATTGGGAATGCTACTCTTAGAATTGGAAAGTATAAGTTTCGTCGTGGTTATAACTCAGATCAAAAACGCTGTCGGTCTGAGCTTGGCGAAGACGGTCTAATAATTATAGCGCTTTATCTAATTGCTGCTCTATTTTGAGGAGGGAGTCGGTTATTTGCTGTTCAAGGGCGGGGTTATTGGTGGAGGTCATTTGGGTAGCATACCAGATGGTAACCATGGCTACATAATCCTGCATGTCTTTGCCGGAAAACTGGGTTTTGAACTCTATTATTTTATCGTTGATGATCTTGAGGGTTTTGCGCACAGATTCTTCGTCTGCCGGGGCAATTTTAATGCGGTAGGTTCTGTCGCCGATGACAATATTTACGGGAATGAGTTCGCTCATATTATTCGCTTAGTAAAGCAATGCACTTGTCTATCTGCTTTACGTATTGATTGATGTTTCGCTCAAATTGTTTTTTATCTGCTTCGCTCATTTCGCCTGCGGCAGATTTTAATATCATTACCTGCTGCTGCAGCTCTGTTATTTTATTTTCCTGGGTGGTTTTGTTTTCTTTTAAGGAAGCTATTTCAGCAGTCTTGCGTTCATTCTCTTTTTGCAGCAACTGGTATTGCTTCAGCAATTGCTGAAGCTTTTGATTAATGCGTTGTATGTTTTCGTCCAGTTCTGCCATTATATTTTTACATCGACCGCCTTCGACAAGCTCAGGCTGACAGCTTTTAGTTTTGCTTTTTGAATTGTCAGGCTGAGCTTGTCGAAGCCATTTTATTATTTTCTTATCTCAGCATTGAGCTCTTTTTCATACGATGCAATAATCTTGCTCATCATCGCATCAATGTCTTTGTCGGTCATGGTCTTTTCTTCGTCTAAAAAAGTAAAGCTGATCGCCAAGGATTTTTTGTTGATACCCAATTTATCACTTTCAAAAATATCAAACAAGTTAACTGACTTTAATTTATTCACTTTTGCCTGCTGGGTGGCTTTTTCAACGGCATCATACGTTAAGCTTCTGTCTACCACAATTGCCAGGTCACGATTTACAGCCGGGAATTTAGGTATGCCGGTGAACTCGATCTCGATCTTTTTATTGAGCGCCAATAATTGTTTCCAATCAATATCCGCAAAGAAAACAGGCTGTTTGATATCAAAACGCTCCAAGGTTTTCTTATTTACAGCGCCGATAGTGGCTATTGTTTGATTTTTAATTTTCGCATGAACGGCAATGTTCAACTTATCGTCTGCCTGCGACTGGTACTCGCTGATGGTTAATCCCAATAGCTGCGTTACTCTTTCTACAGCGCCTTTTACAAAATAAAAATCGCTGTGCTGCGCTTTATTCTTCCAGCTATCAATTGTTTTTTTACCGCTGATGAAAATGCATAAATGATCTTGTTCATCATAACTACCAATGCCGCTGGTTGAATAGGTTTTACCAAATTCAAATAATTGAAGGTCGCTGTTTTTGCGATTAAGATTGTAAGCGATGGTTTCCAAACCTGTTTCCAACATGGAAGGACGCATTACATCCAGCTCAGCACTTAAGCTGTTTATCATCTTTACCGTTGTAGATAAAACGTCTTCGCTAAAATAAGCACTATTGGTAATGGAGTTGGTGAATATTTCCGAAAAGCCTGCACCGGTTAAAAAGTTAGCGATCTTTTCTTTATACGCCGTTTCATTTGCCAATGTTTCAATGGATGGTGCAATGCTGATGGTTTCCGGAATTTCTACATTATCCAACCCATCAATGCGCATGATCTCTTCTACGATATCAGCCGGAATAGAAATATCCGTTTTGCTATATGGAACGGCTACACGAATCTCATCCTGCCCTTCTTTACATATTTCAAAACCCAAGGCAGTTAAAATACGTTTGATGGTATCGCCATGATAATTTTTACCGCTTAATTTTTTCAGGTAATGATATTTAATTGAGACTTCTGTTTTCGCTTTTGGCGATGGATACACATCAATGATATCAGAAGCGATTTGTCCGCCTGCAATTTCTTTTATCATTGTGGCAGCACGCTTTAATACATTTACCGTATTACTGATGTCCACCCCTTTTTCAAAACGGGTAGCAGCATCCGTACGCAAGCCATGACGCACAGAGGTTTTGCGAATGCTGATGGGATTGAACCAGGCACTCTCTAAAAAGATGGCAGTGGTTGAATTCTTTACGCCGCTTTTCAATCCACCGAATACACCACCGATACACATGGGTTCAGTAGCACTGCAGATCATCAGGTCTTCTGCTGATAATTTTCTTTCTTTTTCATCTAAGGTTACAAACGGTGTTCCTTCCGGTAAAGTTTTTACAATAACCTTGTTACCGCTTATTGCTGCTGCATCAAATGCATGTAAAGGCTGACCGGTTTCATGTAAAATAAAATTGGTGATGTCTACAATATTATTGATTGGACGTAAGCCAATGCTCTTTAATTTTTGCTGTAACCACTTCGGACTATCGGCAACCGTTACCCCTGTAATGCTTACACCTGCATACCGCTGGCAAGCTTCTTTATTTTCGATGCTTACATCGATCTTTAGATCGGTATTATCTGCTTTAAAATTATTTTTAAAAGGAGATTTTACCGATACATCTTTTTTGTTATGATGAGATAAGTAAGCGCATACATCTTTTGCCGCACCCAAATGGCTCATCGCATCCATACGATTGGGTGTTAAGCCGATCTCGTAAATAAAATCATTGTACGGTTGAAAATACTCCGCAGCAGGAATGCCCACTTTTGTATCGGCAGGCAATACCATAATACCGGCGTGGCTTTTACCTAAACCAATCTCATCTTCGGCACAGATCATTCCGAAACTTTCCGTACCACGGATCTTTGCTTTTTTAATGGCAAAGGGCTCGCCTTCTGAAGGATATAAAGTTGCACCAACGGTTGCCACTACTACTTTTTGTCCGGCTGCAACATTCGGAGCGCCGCAAACTATTTGCAATGGTTCTTCTGTTCCTATGTTTACTTTGGTAATGCTTAGTTTATCTGCATCCGGATGCTTTGCACATTCCAATACTTCCCCAATCACAATACCTTGCAAGCCGCCTTTAATTTCTTCAAATGCTTCCAGGCTTTCTACTTCCAGTCCGATAGAGGTTAATATTTTACTCAGCTTTTCGGGCTCTACTTTTTCAGGTAAATATTCCGACAGCCAGTTATAACTAATGGTCATTTATTACGGGTATTTTTTATTTGGCTGCAAAGATATGCAGATGTGCTGTTTTCCGCAGATAAAGACAGATTAGTTTCGCAGATCAGCGTAAATCAACGGGGCGGGGAATGCATTCGTTTGATGAAAGTTCAATAAAAGTATGCGGTACAAGGGAGTGACACAAGGATGTTGCGTAATATTCAATGTTGGTTACAAAAAATAGAAAATTAAATTGCTTTTACAGGAATGCTATGCACAGCAGCTGCCATTTCCTTAATAAGTGAAGCATCCTTTTCAATGGCATTACCTACTACAATTACATCGGCGCCGGCTTTGCAGTTTACGTACGCTTTTTCAGGATGAATGATGCCGCCTCCAATAATTAACGGCACTTCGATAGATTGTGCTACTCTTTGTATCATACCCTCAGGAATAGCTTTTTTAGCACCGCTTCCGGCATCCATATAGATCAATTGCATGCCCAGCATTTCGCCTGCCATAGCCGTGCACATAGCTATTTCATTTTTGTCGGAAGGTATAGGGCTTGCATTGGAGATATAAGAAACAGTGGTTGGAGCGCCACCGTCGATCACCATATAACCGGTGGGCATGATCTCCAAGCCGCTCTGCTTAATAACAGGCGCAGACATTACATGCTGCCCGATCAATAACTCTGCATTGCGACCGCTGATCAATGATAAATACAATAAAGCATCGGCGAATTTACTTACCTGCGAAGGACTTCCGGGGAAAAGTACCACCGGGATATTGCAGTTGGCTTTAATAAGCTTTATACAATCATCTACATAATTGGAAATTACCAGGCTGCCCCCTACAAAGAAATAATCTACTTTGGCAGCTACCGACAAGTCGATCAATTGTTCCATGCTGCTGTTGTTCACCTTATCAGGATCAATTAGAACAGCAAATGATTTTTTGCCTTGTTTCTTGCGTTCGGTGAGTGAATGGAGTATGGTTGATGCCATTAATTGCTTATTCGTTATTGCAAAAATGTAAAAAAAAATCTGCTTACTGAAATAAAGATTCCATTTTGAATGGTTTCGTTGCAGGCGTTTACAGCAAGATAAGGTAAATTCGAATATGGATATTTCAGCAGAAATACGGTTTAAAACAGCCAGAAGCGGCGGAAAAGGCGGTCAAAATGTAAATAAAGTGGAGACAATGGTGGAAGGCTATTGGGATATTGCTGCGTCTTTATTAGTTGATGAAACGCAAAAAAATCTTATTAGAGAAAAACTGGTCAACCGAATCACTTCAGAGGGTTTGTTATTAGTTAAGAGCCAAACAGAAAGAAGCCAGCTAGGAAATAAACAAACCGTTATTGAAAAAATGAACGAGCTGGTTACCAAAGCACTCATCGTTCCTAAAAAAAGAAAGCCTACCAAACCCGGCAAAGCTGCAAAAGAAAAGCGGTTGAATAATAAAAAACGAAATAGCGAATTAAAGCAAGAACGTGGTAAGATCAAATTCTAGGTCGAAACTATTCTTTTTAAAATCAATATAAAACAAAGCGCCATTGCAAAACAATGGCGCTTTTATAAATAAGCCTGTTATAAATTATTTTCTTTTTGATTTCAGTGTTTCCAGTATTTGTTGTTGTGCTGCTACTTCTTTTTGTTGATTGGCAATGCTGCTTTTATTATCAGCAATATCCTGTTCTAATTTTTTTTGTTTCTTAGCAAGATCTTCACCGTCCTCATTCAAATTGCTTAATTTTTTATTTGCTTTCTTAACGGCATCTTCCTGTGCTGTAATTTGATTTTCCAGGTCAACTGCCACCACAGATGGCATCAAATTATTTAAAAATGTTTTTGCATTATTAAAAAGGTCTGCATTGGCAGCTTCCGGAATAAATTTTTCATAGCCGCTGCTGATGAGCATATACACAACGGATCTGTCTTTTTCCTTTTTGCTCTTTTTATCTACTTTAAGATAGATATCATAGGTACCGTCGCCCAACTCAGCCAATTTTATTCCTTTGTACAATTTATAATCGCCGCTGCTTTTACTACTGTACCCCAGCGATTTGAATTTATTATTGATAGCATCAGAAGTGGTTCCGTTCTCAAAAGGCAATTCTACAATTGCCGCACTTTGCATTGTTTTATTAAAGTCTGATTGCCCGGTATAAGCTTGTGCTTTAGAATGGGTGTTAAAAAGAAATAATGCTCCGAAGATCAAGGTCAGTTTACGCATATTAAAAGTTTTGGTTGAAAATAAAGGATAATTTATTGTCGAAATTAAGAATTAAAATTAAAAGGTAAATTTGCTTCAAACCCATTCAATTTGAGTATAAAAAAGTTAGCCAGTCAAACAATGTGGTATGGCATTAGTTCTATCGCCGCACGGTTTCTTAATTATTTGCTTACACCTTATTTAACCCTTCGCCTTCTAACAGGCGAATACGGACAAATGAGCACGGTATATGCCGCCATTCCTTTTCTCAATGTTGTTTTTACTTATGGAATGGAAACCACGTATTTCCGTTTTATACAAAAGGATACTCATAAAAACGACATTTATAGTACTTCTATGTTGTCAATAATAGGCAGCACTGTATTTCTCACCGGCTTATTATTACTTTGCAAAAGCGGACTTACAAGCCTCTTAAAATTGCAAGCCCACCCTGAATTTATTACCTACAGCATTTTAATAATTGCCTTAGATACTTTAACAACGCTGCCTTTTGCCAAGCTCAGACAAGACGGAAGACCTGTTAAATTCGCCATTGTCCGGATCTTCAATATCCTACTTACCATTGCATTGACTTATTTTTTTGTGAGTAAGTTGCCTATAATAGTAGAAAAAAATCCGGGCAGCTTTTTAAGCAGCATTTATATTAAAGATTACTCGGTGGGTTATATCATTATTGCCAACTTAATTGCATCCCTGGCAACTTTGCTCATATTATGGAAAGAATTTTTTGGGTTCCGCTTTCGATTTAACGGCGTATTATGGAAGCGAATGATGGTATATGCCCTTCCCCTGATAATAGTAGGTTTTGCAGGAATGATCAATGAGACCTTTGACAGGATCATGCTTTTGTGGTGGACAAAACCTACACCAACATTGGATGCAGAAGCACAGGTGGGTATCTACAGCGCCTGTTATAAGCTTTCGCTATTAATTACATTATTCATCCAGGCATTCCGAATGGGAGCAGAACCTTTCTTTTTCAAAACTGCAGAAGGTGAAAATCCACAACGAACCTATGCCCGTGTAATGAAGTTTTTTGTAATAACCATCACGGTCATGTTTTTGGTGGTAGCACTATATTTAGACATATGGAAATATTTTATCCGCAATAAAACAATGTGGGTTGGATTAAAAGTAGTACCCATATTGCTGTTGGCAAATATGTTCTTAGGCATTTATTATAATTTAACTATCTGGTATAAGCTTACACACAAAACAGTTGCCGGCGCTTATATTACACTGATCGGAGCGGGTGTTACACTTTTTATAAATTATTTCTTCATTCCGCACTTCAGTTATTTAGCTTGTGCCTGGGCTACTTTTGCGTGCTATGGCAGCATGATGGTAATTTCTTTTATCTGGGGACAGAAAGAATATTACATTCCTTATGCGTGGAAAAAACTAACGGTGTATATGGTAATTGTTGTATTGCTGTTCTTCCTGCACCAGGCATTGATACATGTATGGCATAACCGTATATTCAGTTTAGCATTCGCTACATTCCTGTTGTTCTTATACGTATGGTTTTTAGGAACCGTTGAAAGAAAAGATTTTCAGCGTTTACCTTTTGTTGGAAAATTTTTCAAACGGTAAGTAGCAGGAATTTCACGTAAAGAAGCAAAGACAATAAAAACACTAAGAATTAAGTAAGCATTGAGTTTATGAAACAGCATGTTTCTTAAACCATTCCTTCTTCCAATCTTCTTCATTTACTTGACGCCAGCCGATAAGGTCTGCTATCAATGCAGTCCAACCTGTTTGATGACTGGCACCCAACCCTCTTCCATTATCGCCATGAAAATATTCATAGTACATCAGCAGATCCTCATTACCCGGACGGCTGTAAAACCAATTATAATCACCGAATATTTTCCGGTTGCCATTTTCATCCTTTGCCATTAAGCTAATAATACGATTGGTTAATTCCTGTGCTACTTCTTCCAGGTTTAACTCCACACCGGAACCAACAGGATACTCTACTTTTAATGTGTCGCCGTAAAACTCTCCGTATTTTTTAATGGAACGAATAATCAAATAATTGATCGGCATCCATACAGGTCCGCGCCAGTTGGAATTGCCGCCAAATAAATTGGAGGTGGAATCTCCCGGATCATATTGAATAGTATAATGTACTCCGGCAATGTTTACTGAATAAGGATTTTTTTTATGGTATTTAGATAAAGCTCTTATGCCACCATCGGAAAGAAATTCATCTTCATTCAACAGCCGTTTTAATAAATGCACCAATCTTTCCTTTTGTACTAAGGAAACCAGTAACCCTTCGCCCGTGCTCCCCTCTTCATTTGGCCAGAATAATTTATTTCGCTTGCGGTATTGCTCATACCAATTGATACGCTTGCTGAAATCAGGAAGCTTAGCAAAAGTTTCTTTACTCATTATAGAAACCGCAAACAAACTTGTTAATCCTACTATTGATTGAATACGCAATCGTAATGTTTCCCCGTTCTCAACATTCAGCGAATCGTAGTAAAATTTATCCGTTTCGCTCCACATGTTAATGCCGTTCAATGCTTCGGCAATTAATACAAAGTGTTCAAAAAATTTGGTAGCAGTATCTTCAAAGCTTATGTCTTCTTTGGATATTTCCAATGCCATGTCCATCATGTTCAATGCGTACATTCCCATCCAACTGGTACCATCTGCCTGTTGCAAACGCATTTGTCCCGGCAACCGAAAGCTTCGGTCAAACACACCAATATTATCCAACCCCAAAAATCCTCCTTCAAAAATATTATTGCCTTTGCTGTCTTTACGGTTTATCCACCAGGTAAAATTTATCAATAGCTTTTGAAATATCTTTTTAAGAAAGATGATATCACCATGCCCTGTAATTTCTTTTTCAATTCTATATACTTCCATTGCCGCCCATGCCTGTACCGGCGGATTTACATCGCTGAAATTCCATTCATACGCAGGCAATTGTCCATCGGGTTTCATATACCACTCCCGCATGATCAACAATAATTGGTGTTTTGCAAAAACAGTATCTACCATTGCCAATGAAATGCAGTGAAAAGCAAGATCCCATGCAGCATACCATGGATATTCCCATTTATCGGGCATTGAAATAACATCCTGGTTTTTTAAGTGTGTCCAGTCCTTATTTCTTCCATATTGCTTGCCATTGTTTTTCGGACTGATGCCATCGCTTGCAGACAACCAACGCTCCACATCAAAGTGGTAATATTGCTTGCTCCATAATAACCCGGATAAAGCCCTTCGTTGAATATTTCTCAGATCATCAGATATGCCCGTTGGCAATATCAATCGGTAAAAATCATCTGCTTCTTCTTTTCTTTTGGTAAAGATCTTTTCAAAATTACCTGCAAACGGACGGTCTTCGTTGCTGGTAGTTAACCGGCAATAAATCGTTTCTGTTGCCTCTCCATCAATCTGAAGTTTATAGACAGGTGCGCATTTGGTACCTGATTTTTTATTCCGGAGATAATCAAGGTTCAATCCCTGTACAATCGCATCATGAAAAGCATCTTTTACAAAAGGAGTTGCATTGCGTCCTCCTGTTACCTTTTGAAAATTTGTTTCATTTTCGGTAAAGAGTGTGAATTCGGGGTGCTGAAAATAAAAATAATACGTTCCTAACCGTTCATGCTGTGCCTTTACAGTGGTTTTATCTTTTAATGATATGGAAGGTTTTTCATCTACCGATCGTTCCATCCAGCGATTACGGAACCATAGTGTAGGCAGTACCGTTATGCGAGCCGGTTTATTATTTCGATTGGTAATATCTATTTTAATATAGATGTCTTGCGGTCCTTGCTTGGCATAAGTAATTTTTATATCAAAATACTCATTCTTGTCAAAAACACCTGTATCTAAAATTTCATATTCAGGTTCCTCTTTGCTGCGATGTCGATTCTTATTAATTAGATCTTCATAAGGAAATTCGTTCTGCGGATACTTATACAAGTATTCCATGTAATAATGGGTAGGAATATTATCCAGGTAATAATATAGCTCCTTTACATCTTCGCCATGATTACCTTCATAATTACCTAAGCCAAAAAGACGCTCTTTTAAAATATGATCTTTACCATTCCATAATGCAATTGCAAAGCAAAGATTCTGAAAGTAATCAGAAATGCCGCCTAATCCATCTTCGCCCCAATGATATGCCCGATAATGTGATTGATTAAACGGAAGGTAACCCCAGGCATCACCATGTGCACTGTAATCTTCTCTTACAGTTCCCCATTGACGTTCACTAAGATAAGGTCCCCACTGTTCAAGAGGAATAGGTTTCTTTTTATTTACTGATAAGCGTTGAAGTTCTGCTGCCATGATACACAAATTATTCAGATGTGGGGATTCGTTCCTACATTCTTTTCATGACAAACAATCGATGGATATTAATAACCTTATAAAAGTACGGAATTTGGAATAATAAAAGTTTACTGCAAAAAGAAAGAAGCCTTTGCCATTAAAATTTATAATAGACCTGCTAATCTATATTTTCAATGATCCCTGCAATTCCCTGTCCACCACCTACACAGGCTGTTACAATTCCATATTTTTTATTCAAACGTTTCATATCATTAATAATTTGAATAGTAAGCTTGCAACCTGTACAACCTAATGGGTGACCTAAGGCGATAGCCCCTCCGTTAATATTTACAATAGAAGGATCTAATTCAAGTTTTCGGATCACTGCCAATGATTGTGAAGCAAATGCTTCATTTAATTCGATCAGGTCGATCTGCGATAAATTCATTCCTGCCTGTTTTAAAACTTTAGGCACCGCTTCAACAGGACCAATCCCCATGATACGTGGATGTACACCGGCACTGGCGCAACTCACCAATCTTGCTATCGGTTTCAATCCCAATTCATTGATCATCCGTTCGCTCATAACTATTACAAATGCAGCGCCATCACTCGTTTGTGAAGAATTACCTGCCGTTACACTTCCTCCTGCTGCAAATACAGGCTTTAATTTTCCTAACGCTTCCACAGATGTATCTGTACGTACTCCCTCATCTGTATCTACTATATATTTTTTCGTTTGTCGTTTACCGTTAGTATCTACAAAAACGTCTTCTACTGTTATTGGTAAAATACCGCTTTTAAAATAACCGTTTTGTATAGCATTCGCTGCTTTCTGATGGCTCTTAAAACTAAACTCATCCTGATCCTCCCGATTCACATTATATTCTTTTGCCACCGCTTCTGCTGTTAATCCCATGCTCAAATAATAATCCGGCTCTTCTTTGGCAATAGAATAAGCCGGAACAGGTTTCCAGCCTGCTGTTGGTACCAGGCTCATGCTTTCCGTTCCGCCGGCAATGATACATTCTGCCATGCCGCTACGGATCTTTGCCGTTGCCATCGCAATACTTTCCAATCCGCTTGCACAATAACGGTTAATAGTAATCCCCGCTGCATGAATTCCGACAGCCCTTGCAGAGATCATTCTACCTACCTGTAAGCCTTGTTCCGCTTCAGGTACTGCATTACCCACAATAACATCATCAATTCTTTTTACGTCCAATTGAGGAACGCTTGCTAATAATCCCCTTATAACCTCAATAGCCAAGTCATCCGGGCGGGTAAACCGAAATCCCCCTTTTTTACTTTTACCTACGGCTGTTCTAAAGCCTGCGACAATATATGCTTCTTGCATAAAAAATTATTTTATCATATAACAATCAAACCAAACCGAAAGTTGTTTATGCAACCTTGTATTCAAAGTTAGAATTAAAGTTTGAAAACAAAAACCAAAACAGTATGCTAATTTCGCGGCATTATGTACAAATTGCTACGCTCTATTCTGTTTTGCTTTGATCCAGAAAAAGTTCATTATTTCTCTATGAACTCTTTGAAATTTATCTGCAAAATTCCTCTTGCCAAAAAGACCATTGCTAAAAGTTTTACGCCAACAGTAAATACGCAACATTCCTTATTCAATATTGCATTTAAAAATTCTGTTGGATTGGGCGCAGGTTTTGATAAAAATGCCCGTTATTTAAATGAACTGGAAGCATTGGGTTTTGGATTTGTTGAAATAGGAACAGTTACTCCTAAACCTCAAGCAGGCAATGATAAGCCAAGATTGTTTCGCCTACCGGCAGATAAAGCACTTATAAACCGAATGGGATTTAATAATGATGGAGCGGATGTGATTGTGGAAAGACTTCAGAAATGGACGACAAATGTGAAACGTCAATCGCCGGTTCTTACGCCTCACACTTCACGTTTGATCATTGGTGGTAATATTGGTAAAAACAAAGTAACACCCAACGAAGATGCATGGAAGGATTATGAAATTTGTTTTAATAAACTGCATGATTATGTAGATTATTTTGTGGTGAATGTGAGTAGTCCTAATACACCCGGCTTGCGTGAGTTACAGGAAAAAGATTCATTAAAAAAGATACTTGTCAATTTGCAAATTCAAAATTTGAAATTTGAAACTCAAAAGCCGATTCTCTTAAAAATAGCACCTGACCTGAGCTGGGAGCAAATTGATGATGTTATTGATCTGGCTATAGAAATCAAACTAGATGGACTCGTTGCTGCAAACACAACGATCGATAGAAGCAAATTAAGTCAGCAATCAAAAATAGAAAGCGAAAAGATCGGTGCCGGCGGACTAAGTGGGCTTCCTGTGAAAGAACGGGCGACTGAAATGGTGCAATACATTTCTAAAAAAACGAACAGGCAGATTCCCATTATTGCGAGCGGTGGAATTTTTACTGCTGCTGATGCCAAAGAAAAACTGGATGCAGGTGCATCATTGGTACAAGTATGGACAGGCTTTATCTATGAAGGACCTGCCATTGTAAAAAACATCGTAAAAGAATTATAATAATGAAAGTAGCGTAGCTGCTACAACCCCTGCCGTTTCTGAACGTAAACGTGTATTACCTAACGAAACAGGAACAAAGTTGTTCTGCAAAGCCAATTCAATCTCTTCTTTTGTAAAATCACCTTCTGGGCCGATCAGAATCAGTTTATTATTTGATTGGTTTATCAATTTATCGGTGATGGATTGTTTAGTTTCCTCTTCGCAATGAGCGATCAGCTTTGTGTAGTTATCGAATTTATTTTGCAGCAATTTATCAAACTCAGCAGGCTGATGCAATTTAGGTAGCCATGTTTGTTGCGATTGCAACATAGCACTGATCAAGATGCCATTCATTCTATCATAACGGAAATGTGTGCGTTCGGTTCTTTTACAGACAAGTGGAATAATTTCGCTCACGCCAATCTCTGTTGCCTTTTCTAAAAACCATTCAAAACGAGTTGCATTTTTTAAAATAGAAATTGCAATTGTAAAATGATTTTGTGCCGGCGAATGTTGAATTTTGGAATTGATCTTTACTTCGCAGCGCTTTTTATTATTGTTTGTAATAACTGCTTCAAATAGATGCCCTTTTCCATCAGTAAGATTTAACTGCTCGTCGTTTTGCATGCGCAAAACCTGAACGATATGCTTTGATGTTTCTTCATTCAAAGTAACATCAACAACATTAGGATCAATATTATCTATGTAAAAAAAAGGAGAAGTCATTAATTATTCAATAAAAACAAATAATGATTACTAAAAATTTTTAAGTGCTAATTATTAAAACGGCGTTTCATCATCAAATTCACCGTCATTCATTTTGCTTCCTTTTTGAATGTATAGTTTAGCACCATTATCATCATCTGTTTTTACAGGTTTCCAGTTTCCGCCCCCACCGGGTAATTCCCCAGCAAAACCATTGTCAGCTTCATCTTCAACAAATTTTTGAATGTGTAGGAGCGCCCGCAATTTCACTGTTTCCAAACTACCGTTACGATGCTTGGCAATACGAACGTGCGTTTCTCCTTTGTTGCTTTCGCCAAACTCGTTGGCAGTAATATCATAATATTCCGGGCGATATAAGAACATTACCATATCAGCATCCTGTTCAATCGCACCCGATTCACGCAGATCACTTAACTGAGGCATTTTATTACCTTCTTTTCTTTTTTCCACCTCACGACTTAATTGCGATAATGCAATAATAGGTACTTGCAGTTCTTTTGCCAATCCTTTCAGATCTCTTGAAATACGGCTGATCTCCTGTTCCCGATTGGCGTTGCGGTTCTCACCGGCGCCGCTCATCAATTGCAAATAATCTATCAATATCAAACCAACATTGTGCTTATTTTTTAAACGGCGACATTTAGCACGCAATTCAAAAATATTCAGCGCAGCAGTATCATCTATAAAAATGGGAGCATTGCTTAAACGTTCGATCCCTTTTTTATAAAGTTGTTTCATTTCATGCTCTTCTAATTTACCACGGGAAATTTTCTCTAACCATATTTCACTTTCTGCACTCAAAATTCTTTGAACCAATTGTCCGGCACTCATTTCCAAACTAAAAAAAGCTACCCCCGTTGGCTTAGTAGGATGTAATGCCGCACTACGGGCCAGGTTTAATGCAAATGCCGTTTTACCCACAGCAGGACGGGCAGCCAAGATGATCAGGTCCGTTTGCTGCCATCCGTAAGTGACTTTATCCAATGAAGGAAAACCACTGGGCACGCCCGTAATATCTTCATCACGGTTACGCATATCCTCAATTCGCTGAATGGTTTTAACCAATACCGTATTAATATCATCAAAGTTTTTACGAAGATGATTATTTGTTATCTGGAATAATTTACTTTCGGCATCGTCCAGCAGATCAAATACATCCGTGCTATCTTCATAAGCATCGCCGATGATCTCACCACTGATGCGGATCAATTCACGTTGAATAAATTTTTGAAGAATGATACGGGAATGCGCTTCAATATTTGCCGAAGAAACAACTGCATTGGTAAGTTTGGAAACATAATAAGGTCCGCCAACAATATCCAGCTCGTTCTTTAATTTCAATTCTTCTACTACCGTCAACAAATCTATTGGCAAACTTTTTTGCGCAAGACTTTGCATTGCCTTGAAAATGCGTTGATTTGCCTCAACATAAAAACATTCGGTTTTTAAAATTTCAATAACGGTATCAAAAGCGCTTTTTTCAAGCATAATGGCACCTAAAACAGCTTCTTCCAGCTCTTTGGATTGAGGGGGCACTTTGCCAAAAACCATATTGCCAAAATCCAAAGAAGGTTTGCGCCTGTTTTTAATGCCAGTATTAAGGTTAGTAAGGTCCATTCAGTCTCAATTTAATGTTGTTAGTAAATCTCGTTTGGGCTGCTGCTTTTTTTAAGCAGGGCGACTAAGATAAAATCAAAAACTCCAGATTTATCAACATGCGTGTACATATCAACGTTTTACAATCGTTATCCACTACATATTCTACTCCAAAATTACTTAATCCACAGCTTATTAACAGGATTGTGCACAAGTAAAAATCTCATCAAGCCTGCTATTGTGATTTTTTTTCAACAGATTTTTTTTGCTCCGATTTTTTTTCTGCACTGTGAACAATTTATTAATGGAAAAATAATGCAGAAAATTTTGAGATTTTTTATTATGAAAGTTGTGCTTTGGCAGAAATAATTAAATAGATGCAGTAAAATAAAGGAAGAGCAAACCTATATACGTATTTGTTCTATGGCAATTAGTATTATTACATCTCATAGAAAATGATCAAAGACTCATCATCTCTTTAAATTTAACTGCCTGCCTTCTGCTCACCTCTACTTTTTCACCACCCTGCAGATCCAGGAGCAGCCCACCGTTAAAATAAGGCTCTATCTTTTCAATCATACGCAGGTTTACAATATGCTTTCTATTAGCACGGAAAAATATTTTTTCATCCAATCTTTCTTCCAGCGCATTCAACGATTTTAAAATCAAAGGCTTATTCCCTGCAAAAAAAACTTTTGCATAATTACCTACACTTTCAAACATACGCACTTCTGCCAGTTTTACAAACCAGCAACGTTCTCCATCCTTAACAAACACCTGGTCATTTTCATTTAAAATCCCTCTATTGAAAACACCGTTCTCTTTTTCTTCTACCTGTTGCAGTTTTTGTAACGCATCCGCTAGGCGACGGGGCTCAATTGGCTTCATTAAATAATCCAATGCATTCACCTCAAACGCCTTTAATGCATATTCATCATAAGCAGTAGTAAAAATTACGTGTGGAGCTCTTTCTAATTCCATCAACATATCAAAACCTGTTTTGCCGGGCATTTGTATATCCAAAAAAATCAAATTGGGATTATGCTTTTCTATTTTTTCAAACCCTTCTGTTGCATTGGTAGCCTCGTCAATCACTTCCACCTCCGGAAAATCCAATAATAATTTCTTCAATTCATTTCTTGCAAGCCGTTCATCATCTATAATAATCGCTTTATGCATATAATTGATTTTTAATTATTAAACAGGAATTACAATTTTCGTTTGCACCATTTCATCATTTAAATTAGTCAATGAAAAAACAGCATTACCGTGATATAAAAGATTCAACCTGTCTTGTGTACTGCGAATACCAAATCCATCTTCGTTAAAATGCCCGCTTAGTTGTCCCGTATTTTGCACGATCAATTCGTGATGATCGTTTTTAAAACTGGATATGATACGAATGACACCTCCATTCATTTTTTTACTGATGCCATGCTTAATAGCATTTTCAACAAGTGTTTGCAACATCATTGGCGGCACAGGTTGTTCCAATGTGTCTTCATCGATCTTTAATTCCACTTTCAGTCTTTCTTCAAAACGCATTTGTTCCAATGCCAGGTAATCCTTTACGATATTAAGCTCTCTCTCTAAAGGAACCGTTTCCAGTTTTTCTGTTTGCATGCTGCTGCGCAGGATATTACTTAGTTCGGTAATAGCAGTTCTTGCCCGCACCGGATTCTCATCTACCAAAGCTCTTATGCTATTCAGCGCATTAAATATAAAATGAGGATTGATGTGTGATTTGATCGTTTTTAATTCAAGCTCTTTTACAGATGCTTTCAACTTTAAGGTATTTAACTCCTGTAAACGGTTAAATTCAATATAATGATAAGTGTAGTAAATAAGGTTCCAGATAAAAAGAATAAAAAAGTTATTGATACTGTTGCGGGCTATTTCATTCCATACCGAAATATTTTCTCCCATTGTATCTTTTACCCCTAAGAGTTTTTCTATACCCACGTCAGCACACGCATATACCACTGAAAAAACAATGATGGTGATTCCGAATAAAACGATCTGCTTTTGTATATAATTTTGTAGAAACTTATATTCTTTGATAACCATTCGCATTAAATGCGAAACTCCCAAGCCGATCAAAATATCTATTGCCACCAGCAAAAAGAAATTATCAATTTTACGGGTAGATAAGGTGAGATAAAAAAATATGGAGATACCAGCATAAGCACCCCACCCAACAATTTGACAAATCCAATATTTAAAATTTTCCCGCGACATATAGTTCACAAAGCTATTAATAAGCCTTACTAATTTACGGTTTGTTTTGATTAATGGTTAAATGAAAGTTTAAACCACGATTTACCAATGACGAGCTATGATTTGAAATCGTTGTTCATACAATTTGATTAGTTTTACAATACCAATGGCAAATCCTAATTTGAATACAGATAAAGAATACTTAACTGCTGCCGATAAGGAGTTTGAAAACAATATTCGTCCGAAAGATATTGCAGAGTTTTCCGGGCAACCGCAAACTATAGAAAACCTTCGTGTATTTATAAAGGCAGCTAAAATAAGAGGTGAGGCATTGGATCATGTGTTATTTCACGGCCCTCCCGGCTTGGGAAAAACAACATTAAGCAGAATTGTTGCCAATGAATTGGGTGTAAATATTAAAGAAACAAGCGGACCTGTTATTGAAAAACCAGGAGACCTGGCAGGATTACTCACGAATCTCGAAGCCAATGATGTATTGTTCATTGATGAAATACATCGTTTAAGTACTGTAGTGGAAGAATATTTATATGCCGCCATGGAAGATTTCAGGATCGATATAATGATAGACAGCGGCCCTAACGCCAGAAGCGTACAGATAAACCTTAATCCTTTTACTTTAATAGGAGCAACAACAAGAAGTGGTTTATTAACGGCTCCTTTACTCTCAAGATTTGGTATTAAATCAAGATTAGAATATTATAATGCAGAAACCTTACAGAAAATAATTCTGCGCTCTGCAAAAATTTTAAATACCTCTATAAAAGAAAATGCTGCTGCAGAAATTGCAGGAAGAAGCAGGGGAACACCGAGAATCGCCAACGGGCTCTTGCGTCGTGTAAGAGATTTTGCACAAGTACTGAATGACGGCAACATTGATCTAGGAATTACGCAACATGCTTTAAAAGCATTGAATGTGGACGAGCATGGACTGGATGAAATGGATAACCGCATTCTTAGCACCATAATAGAAAAATTCAAAGGTGGTCCTGTTGGTATAACTACTATTGCTACTGCTGTTGGTGAAGAAACAGGCACACTGGAAGAAGTGTATGAACCCTTTCTTATACAAGAAGGTTTTATTATGCGCACACCAAGAGGCAGAGAAGCTACTGAAAAAGCATATAAGCATTTAGGAAAAATGCCGCACAGAGGTGGTAATGCAAATACATTGTTTAAATAATATTTTTTGATAGCAAGAAGAGATGCAAAAAAGCTTAATGTAAGATCAATAAAAAACTGCGACATTTCTGTCGCAGTTTTTTTATACTAAATGTTTGATATTCTCTTATGATACTACCAATCTAAAACCGTTGCCATGAATATTCACAATCTCAATAGAAGTATCTTCTTTTAAATATTTACGCAGCTTGGCAATGTACACATCCATGCTACGTCCATTAAAGTAAGTATCGCTTCCCCAGATCTTTTTCAATGCTGTTTCTCTTGGTAACAGATCATTTTTATATTCACTCAACATCTTCAATAATTCGTTTTCTTTTGGAGAAAGCGTTTGCACCTTTCCTTCAAAAATCAATTCACGCAAACGTGGATTGAAATGATATTTTCCGAGATCATATTCTGCATTTACTTCTTCCTTATGTAACTCTTCGTTACGTTTCAGAATAGCTTTTATTTTCAATAATAAAACCTCACTGTCAAAAGGTTTAGTGATGTAATCATCTGCACCCAGTTTATAGCCCTGGATAATATCATCCTTCATTGTTTTAGCGCTTAAAAAGAAAAGCGGCACATCGGGATTAATATCTCTTATCTCTTCTGCCAATGTAAATCCATCCACATTCGGCATCATTACATCCAGCAGGCATATATCAAATTTTTCACGTTGAAATGCAGCAAGGCCCAGCCTTCCGTCTCTTTCTAACGTTACATCATAATCGTTTAATTCAAGATAGTTTTTTAATACCATGCCAAGGTTTGTGTCATCTTCGCATAATAATACTCTGGGTTTTGCGGTTTCCATATTTAAAAGTTTATTACCAAATAACGCCAATTCATTTATAGTAAATAAAAATGAAGCGTGTAATTTTTTGTTAAAGCTAATTAATTATGCCGATAGTATATAGCATATAATATACCGTTAGAATAACCTTGGCTTAACAAAATTTAAACATTGTTGCATTTTTTATTTATATATTTGCAATATTGTTGCATTTTTTTAAACTACGTCATGAGAATTTTAAAACTACTGTTGTTATTTGTTGGCTTACTTTATTTGCAAACTTCTTTCGCTGCGGTGAAAGATACCCTAACCGGCACCGTTAGCGACAGCAGCACGCATTTACCAATTGCAGGCGCCACAGTCAGTATACCCGATCTAAAAGTTATTGCTATCACAGATACCGGTGGGCATTACCGGTTTAATAACCTGCCCCAGGGAAATTACTTATTAGTTATTGAAAGCATTAGTTACAAAAGGCAATTGAGATCAATAACTGTCAATGGGAATACGATAATTGATATTGAAATGCATACATCTATTGTGGAAGAAAGTGAAGTGGTGGTTACTGGTACATCAAAAGCCACGTCAGTACTGCGAAGCCCGGTGCCGATAATAACGGTAAATAAACAATACCTGCAACAAAATTTGAGCACCAATATAATTGATGCAATTGCAAAAGTACCGGGAGTAAACGCATTGACTACGGGTCCAAATGTTTCTAAACCCTTTATTCGCGGGCTGGGCTATAACCGCATACTAACCTTGTTTGATGGTGTTCGGCAGGAAGGACAGCAATGGGGGGATGAACATGGCATTGAGGTAGATGATGATGCTATTGAGAGAATTGAAGTAATTAAAGGTCCGGCAAGCTTAACCTATGGTTCAGATGCATTAGCAGGCGTGGTTAATTTAATTCCCACGCAACCTGCTCCTGCAGGAAAAATGATGGGAAATATTAGCGCTCAATATCAAACGAATAACGGAATGTTTGGTGGTTCTGCTATGTTAGGTGCTACAGGTATAAATGGATTTGAGTGGATCGCTCGTGCATCACATAAGCAGGCAACAAATTATCAAAACAAAATGGATGGCAGAGTTTACAATACAGCGTTTAACGAAACCGATGCCAATTTATATTTAGGATTGCATGGCAGTTGGGGTTATTCGCATTTAAGCCTTTCGCTGTATGATGATCTGCAGGAAATTCCCGATGGCAGCAGGGATTCAGCTACCGGAAAGTTTACTCAACAAATTACAGAAGATGACGCAGTGCGAAGAATAGTTCCGGATGATGAATTAAGTTCCTATACAATAACACCTTTGCATCAGCACGTACAACATTACCGAATCTATTCAACTAACCGCTTTTCATTGGGTAAGGGAAAGCTTACCATAAACGGAGGCTTTCAAAGAAGTATTCGCAGAGAATATAGTCATCCCGAAGTTCCCTATCAAACCGTACCCGGGTTATTTTTACAATTAAATACTTACTCTTACGATGTAAAATACTTTGCTCCTGAATTCAACGGATGGAACCTAACGGTAGGGGCTAATGGAATGTACCAGGACAATATCGTTACTAATGGAACAGAGTTCATCATCCCCTCCTACAATCAATTTGATATCGGGCCTTTTGCCATGCTGAAGAAAACATTTGACAAATTGGATATTGCAGGTGGCATTCGCTATGATGTTCGTACTTTTAATAATGATGCCCTGTACACAAAACCCGATGCCATTAGTAGCTTTGATAAACCCGTATATGGCATAGATACAGTGGGAGCATCTAATCCTTTTTATAAATACCATCATACATTTTCAGGTTTTTCAGGAAGCATTGGCGCAACCTATAATTTCTCCGACCAATTTGCTGTTAAAGCAAATATTTCCCGAGGCTACCGGGCGCCCAACATTTCGGAGATATCTTCCAATGGTGTTCACCCGGGAACCAATATTTATCAAATAGGTAATGCTGATTTTAAACCTGAGTTTAGTTTGCAGGAGGATATAGGGCTGACTTATAGTTCTCAAAAGTTGGTCATCAATTTTAGTGTATTCAATAACGTTATATCTAATTATATTTTTAATCAACGTTTATTAAGCTATACGGGTAACGATTCTGTTATAGTTGCAGGCAATCAAACCTATCAATTTCAACAAGGAAAAGCGCAGTTGTATGGAGGAGAGTTAAGCATTGATATACATCCATTAAAGTCATTACATTTTGAGAACAGCATTTCTGCTGTATACGGATTAACAAAAGATATAGATCCGAGGTTACAGTCAGACAGCAATAAATATCTTCCCTTTATTCCTCCTTTACATGGAACATCGGAGCTACGTTATGATTTTGAATGCAAACGATCAAACATTACAAATGCTTTTGTAAAAGTGCAGGCGGCCTGGTATGCTGCGCAAGACCGGGTGTACCTTACTGACAATACAGAAACACCTACCCCAGGCTATACCTTGATAAATGCCGGCATTGGTGCAGGCTTCAACAATAAGCAAGGAAAAACAATTTTTAATCTTTCCATTTTTGCCAATAATATTTTTGATGTTGTATACCAGGATCATTTAAGCCGCTTAAAATACATGGGCATTTATAACATGGGGCGAAACATTGGTATTAAACTGAATTTTCCGTTAAGTTTTAAAAATTAGTATTTTGGCAGTATGATGGAGATCACAATTAACACACCGGCATTACTTTTCCCTGCTATTACATTAATAATGCTGGCATATACCAATCGATTTTTAGCACTTTCTGCACGTATAAGAGCTTTACACGATGAATATTTAGGTGGTGCAAAAGAAAAACATATTATCGGGCAGATAAAAAATTTGCGTTCCCGTATTAACCTGATACGTTATATGCAGATGTTTAGTGTGATCAGCTTTTTGTTATGCATATTCTGTATCTATGCTATTTACAAAGGTTGGCTGCATTGGGCGCATTATATTTTCGGGGTTAGCCTTGTAACTTTATTCTCTTCATTGCTGCTTTCTTTAATCGAGATCAATAAAAGTACAAAGGCACTGGAGTTAGAGCTAAGTGATATTGAGGAGCTTTCGGAATCTAATTTGTTTAAAGATATTTTCAGAAGAGAAGATGAATAAGATCATTTTAGAATTACTAATTGGGATTGGCCAATTGTCTATGCCTTATAATTTCAAAATTTGAATTACGCATCAAACTCTTTTGGCTTGGTACTTTCATAATCATCTTCATATCTCACAAAAAAATATAAATAAATAACGCGGCTTAAACGCATTAGCCAAGGTTGAATCGCTATTAGAAAGAAGCAGTTAAAACCTAACCAATAAAAGATCCTGTTATCATCTACCGAAATACCAATAAGTACATACCAGGCAATAAAAGTAGCCACAGATACGGCTACCGCCAACGCATAACTCACATATCCTGTTCCATACCAAAAACCTGTTTCCATTTCATATTTTTGGTGACAAACCGGGCAGTTCTCCGGCATATCAAAAATATGTTTCAGTGAGATTTTTTTATACGCGTTCGAATCTTTAAACATCTTGCCACGCCTGCATCGTGGGCATTTCATGGTGAGAATACTCCAAAGGTAATTTGGTCTAGATTTTTCAATTTCAGTCATGGAACTGCAAAGTTACTAAATCAAACTGCAATTATGCGGTGGTTTGTTGAGCCTGCATCTTTTTCCTTTCGCCGATCTGCTGGCGCCACATGGCATAGTATAATCCTTTTTCTACTAATAAACTATCATGATTACCTGTTTCCACTACATCGCCTTTTTCCAAAACATAAATCCTATCGGCGTGCATGATAGTGCTTAAGCGATGTGCAATCAAGATCGTTATCCTGTTTTGCTGAGAAGATATGTCTTTTATCGTATCTGTTATTTCTTCTTCTGTTAAAGAATCTAATGCAGAAGTAGCTTCATCAAAGATTAATAAATGCGGTTTTCGTAATAAAGCCCTGGCTATGGACAAACGTTGCTTTTCGCCGCCGGATAATTTTAAACCGCCTTCTCCGATCATTGTTTCCAAGCCTTTTTCTGCCCTTGCTAACAAATTGGTACAAGATGCTTTTTGTAAAACTTCTCTTAGATCTTCTTCTGTTGCAGCTGGATTTACAAACATCAGGTTCTCTTTAATAGTTCCGCTAAATAAATTTGTGTCTTGCGTAACAAAACCAATTTGTTTACGCAGATCATCAAAACGAATGGCAGTTTCATCCAATCCATTATAATAAATGGCTCCTTCCTCAGGTCTGTACAATCCTACCAACAATTTCATTAAGGTAGATTTACCGCTGCCGCTTGGTCCAACAAATGCAATGGTTTCACCATTCTTAACATCAAAGCTTATATTATTAATTGCTTTATGAGTAGCAGATTTATGTTGAAAAGAAACATTTTGAAAAGAAAGCTCTTTAACATCGCCTAATGTTTTTGGACTTGCAGGTTCTTTTTCCGGCGGCTTCCTCATTAATTCGTGAAAATTATTCAAAGACGCTTCTGCTTCTCTATAAGAAAGAAGGATGTTTCCAATTTCCTGTAATGGACCAAATATAAAAAAGGAGAACACCTGCATGGTTACTAACTGTCCGGCATCCATCTCTCTTCCAAAGATCAACCACATTAAAACAAATAGGATTATTTGACGCAATGTATTCACCATTGTGCCCTGTATAAAACTAATGCTGCGTATCCTTTTTACTTTTGTTAATTCAAGCCCTAATATTTTATACGTGTTTTTATTAAGTCGCCCAACTTCCTGTTCTGTAAGTCCAAGACTTTTCACGAGTTCAATATTGCGCAAGGATTCTGTTGTAGAACCAGCTAATGCATTGGTTTGTGATACAATTGTTTTTTGAATGACCTTTATTTTTTTGCTAAGAAGATTTGTTACAACTGTTAATACTACTATGCCACAAACGTAGGCAAAAGGTACGCTCCAATGAATAAAAAGAGCTGCATAAATAAAAACAAACACCACCCCAACAAGCACAACAAATAGTATGTTGATAAAGTTGTTCATGAATTTTTCAACGTCTGTTCTTACCTTAGTGAGAATAGAAAGCGTTTCTCCGCTGCGTTGATCTTCAAAATCAGCATAAGGCAATTTCATTGCATGTTGCAACCCATCTGTAAATACTTTGGCTCCAAATTTTTGTGTGACAACATTCAAAAAATAATCCTGGAAATTTTTTGCAATACGACTTATCATGGCAACCGTAATGGAAGCTAATAACAACCATACTACCCCATACAAACTATCTGCTTTCTTATTTTTATTGATGAAATGCGATTTCAAAAACATATAGTCGTGCCAACCATATTTTACATGAGGTGCGTCCGGACTTTGCTGAGTGCTGGCAAGGTTGATCAACTTACCCAATACAATAGGATCAACCAATGAGAAGCCAATATTAATAGCAGCTAAAACAAGCGTAAGCACTACCAGCCATTTGTATGGCTTTAAATATTTTAATAATAGTTTCATTCAGATTATTTTCTTTCAGGTTAAGCCACTAAATAATGTTTAACCTTTAATTTTTCAAAATTAGTTATTTTATCCTGCCCAACCTTCTCTGTCGAGATTTCGATATTGAATAGCCTCCGCTATATGCTCTGCTTTGATATCTTCGCTGGAAGCAAGGTCGGCAATGGTGCGGCTCACCTTTAAAATTCTGTCATAAGCACGTGCTGAAAGATTTAATTTTTCCATTGCCACTTTTAATAAGTTTTGGCTAACGGTATTGATAACACAAATTTCTTTCAGCATTTTACTGCTCATCTGCGCATTCGCATATATCCCTTTTTCTTCTTTATAACGTTCTGCCTGTATGTCCCTGGCTTTCATCACACGATCACGGATAGCTTCACTTTTTTCATATTGTTTGGAGGAAGATAATTCACTGAAAGCAACAGGAGTAACCTCCACGTGTAAATCGATCCTATCTAACAATGGACCGGATATTTTGTTCAGATATTTTTGCACAGCGCCGGGCGGACAAGTACATTCTTTTTCAGGATGATTGAAGAACCCGCATGGACACGGATTCATAGAAGCGATCAACATAAAACTGGCAGGAAAATCCAATGCTACTTTTGCTCTTGATATCGTTACTTTTCTTTCTTCCATCGGTTGGCGCATCACTTCCAAAACGGTTCTTTTGAATTCAGGCAATTCGTCTAAAAATAAAACGCCATTATGTGCCAATGAGATTTCACCGGGCTGAGGATTACCGCCACCACCGACCAAAGCTACATCACTTATAGTATGATGTGGGGAACGAAATGGACGTTTAGAAATTAAAGAAGCATTTTCGGGCAACTTACCTGCAACGCTATGGATCTTTGTTGTTTCTAACGCTTCTACTAAAGAAAGCGGTGGCAGTATTGTTGGTAGCCTTTTTGCCAGCATTGTTTTGCCGGCACCGGGTGGTCCGATCAATATTGCATTATGCCCACCTGCAGCAGCAATTTCCAACGCTCGTTTTATGTTTTCCTGTCCTTTTACATCTGCAAAATCAATATCAAAATTATTTTGTGCATACGCAAATTCATCTCTTGTATTTACAATTACAGGCTGTAATGCATTTTCATCTTTAAAAAAATCAATTACTTCATTGATGTGCGATACACCATACACTTTTAAATTATTCACCATTGCCGCTTCACGGGCATTTTGCTGAGGTACGATCAAACCTGTAAAATTCTCTTTTCGGGCTTGTATGGCAATAGGTAATGCTCCTTTAATGGGCCTAACGGTACCGTCTAAACTAAGTTCGCCCATGATAACATATTCTGCTAACTTTTCAGGGTTATCTAACTGCTCACTTGCAGCCAATGTGCCCATCGCAATAGGAAGATCAAACGCAGAGCCGCTTTTGCGGATGTCTGCCGGTGCAAGATTTACCACCAGCTTGGTTCTTGGCATGTAAAAGCCATTATCTTTAATAGCGCTTTCTACACGCTGCAAACTTTCTTTCACAGCGCTATCGGGCAGGCCAACAATTACTGCTTCGGATTTTCCCTGGTTGTTTACATTCACTTCAACAGTAATAGTAATTGCTTCAACACCATATACTGCGCTACCAAAAGTTTTAACTAACATTATATTTATTACAAGTAAAAAAGGTAAACAAATATAAATGTTAGTTTTAACTATACTTAGTTGATATAACTCAAATAAAAACGTATAAATGCGCAATTAATAACTAAATAATACTATCTATAGAGTAAGCGTAAACTCTATAAAAAAGACAGATGCTCACATGCATCTGTCTTTTAAAACAATTGATGATCTATTTCATCGAATGTATTCCGATCATATTACCTTCTGTATCCTCTATGATGGCAATAAAACCATATTCGCCGATGGCTTGTTTGGCCTTAATTACTTTTCCGCCTGCTGCTTCTACCCTGTTTTGTTCAGTTAAAATATCTTCACTGTGAAAATATACCATAGTGCCGCCTACACCCGGTTTCATCATATCCATTTTTGCTAATGCCCCTGAAGCGCCCGGTGTGCTCATATCACCCGGAAACGTTGCATACTCCATATCCATATTTGGAGATGATGGCAAATCGGTTAATTGAATTTTAAAAACATCTGTGTAAAATTTCTTTGCTCTTTGGAAGTCTGAAGTATAAATTTCAAACCAGTTAATTACATTTTTCATTTGTTTATTTTTTTAGTTGATCAATTATATGACATAGCGCCCTTACCTAAATATTTACGAATAATACTCATTTGACCGATATGATAAGAATCATGACTTGCGATAAAAGTAAAAAAGTCCAGCATTGTTTTACCTGTAGGTACAGGAAAAGGCATTTCTGAAGTTAATTGCTCATTAGATAACTTCCCTAACCCTTCAATGAATTTTGGCTCCAGCTCATTCCAGTATTTTTTTAATTCTGAAAGCGGCGGGTATTTTAAAGATGTGTCTAAAGCCCTGTTGCTTGGCGGTGGCTGGGTTTTATCCGTGTACAGCTCCCAGTAGGGAAACTTATAGTTCTGTAATCCCAACATAGGTGCCATTCCGTAATGGGCATTTACCAAATGGCCCGCAATCCATTGAAGATGATTTACTTCCTGAGAAAGACGTTCTCCGCCTTGTGCATCCTCAATTCCTTCCAGTACATTATTAAAAAGTTTGTTGTGCAACGCAAATTGTTTTGCTATTGTTTGAATAGACGACATAGTTGTATGTTTTAGTGAATTCAAAGCTATTGCGAAGCAATGGTTAATAAGGTGTGCCAATACGCCAAGTTAAGGGGTTGTTTGCGACAGAATAAGAAAATAACTTTGAGGTAACATTAAATCAATTTTATGCCGACCAAAAAGATAAACGTAGTGAAACCGGGCAATAAACATATTTCAATTTTTGTGCCTGCCGGTGATTGCGTATTAAGCAGTGTGATAGGAAGCTTTAAAGTATTTAATGAAGTAAATGCCGTTGCTAAAAGAAAAGAATTACCGTTACCCTTTACGATTCAACTGGTAGGAATAACAGAAGAAACAAAATTGTATGATGGCGCTTTTAGCATAAAGCCACACACAACGATTGATAAAGTAACACATACAGATCTGATCATTCTTCCTGCATTAGCCGGTAACATTCCTGAAGAAGTAAAACATAATGAAAAGGCTGTAGAATGGATCGCTACGCATTATAAAAAAGGAGCTGAAATTGCAAGTCTTTGTACAGGCGCATTTTTATTGGCTGCCACCGGTTTAATGAAAGGAAAAAAATGCGCCACACATTGGATTGCTTTTGATGCCTTTAGAATGATGTACCCCGATGTTGAATTAATAAAAGCGGTAGTGCACGAAGAACAAGGCATCTATACTAACGGTGGTGCCTATTCTTTTTTAAACCTATTGCTTTATTTAGTAGAAAAATATGTTGACAGGGAGACAGCTATTTATTGTTCAAAAGTTTTTGAAGTAGAAATTAACCGCGATAGCCAATGCTCATTTTCTATTTTCAGTGGATTTAAAATGCATGAAGATGAAGCAATACAAAAAGCACAAGATTTTATTGAGGAGAACTATATTGAGAAGATCAATGTAGATGAATTGGCACAACATTGTTCTCTCAGCCGAAGAAACTTTGAAAGAAGATTTCGCAAGGCAACGCAATATTCTCCGGCAGAATATATACAGTATTTAAAAATTGAAGCTGCCCGGCGCCAATTGGAAACTTCAAGATACCAGGTAAATGAAGTGATGTACGCAGTAGGATATAATGACAACAAAGCTTTCCGTAATACGTTCAAAAAGATCACAGGCTTATCACCGGTGGAATACAGAAACCGTTTCCAGGCGATCGGTTGATCATTTTACTTCCTGCATATTTACCAGCTTGCTGTAAAAGCCGTTCAATGCGATCAACGATTCGTGTGTGCCGCGTTCTATAATTTCTCCTTTTTGCAGCACTATTATTTCATCTGCATTACGAACCGTAGATAAACGGTGAGCAATTACAATAGAAGTTCTGTCCTGCATTAAATGAATAATCGCATCCTGTACCAAGCGTTCACTTTCTGTATCTAAGGAAGAAGTGGCTTCATCTAAAATTAAAATCGGAGGATTTTGCAGTACCGCACGGGCAATCGTTACACGCTGCCGTTCACCACCGCTTAATTTCATTCCTCTATCACCAATATTTGTATTGTATTTATCTTCTTTATAAATAATAAAATTATGAGCGTTCGCTATTTTAGCAGCTTCCATTACTTCATTCTCTGTATATGTTTCTTTTCCAAGAGCGATATTACTCGCTATGGTATCATTAAATAAAATTGGCTCTTGAGTTACGATACTCATCTGGCTTCTCAGCGATGGTATGGTATATTCTTTAATGTTTATTCCATCAATTAATATTTCACCAGAAGTAACATCATGAAAACGTGGGATCAGATCTACCAATGTTGATTTACCTGCACCGGATGAACCTACCAATGCAACTGTTTTCCCTTTTTCAATAATTAAATTGATATTTTTTAAAACGTCCTTTTCGCCATAAGAAAAACTTACATTTCTCAACTCAATAGATCTATTAAACGCTGTTAAAGGAATTGCATTAGGCTTTTCTTCTATACCAATAGGCGCTTGTATGATCTCTTCCAGTCGCTCTACAGCTGCCATTCCTTTTTGAACATTAGAAATACTGCCGGATAAATTTTTTGCAGGATTAATGATCATGGCGAAACCAAAAACAAAATTCAACAGATCGCTGGCTGATAAAGAATGAGAAGAAAGCACCGTTAAGCCACCAACAAATAAGATCATGCAAAGTACTGTTACCCCCATTAACTCTGTAAGCGGGCTTGATAAATCTCTACGGATTGAAATGCTGTTTAATATCCTTAATAATTCTAAATTGCCCGATTTAAATTTCTGCAACATCTTTTTCTCAGCATTAAATGCTTTTACGATCTTGATCCCTGTTAATGTCTCTTCTACATGCGATAAACTTTCGCCGGAAACCACAGAATAATTACTGGAGAAATGTTTCAACTTCCGGTTAATGCGGCCAATTACAAAAGCCGTTATAGGCAGTGCGATCAATAAGAACAATGAAAGTCGGGGACTTAGGTACACCATATATGCCAAAAAAGCGATCGTGGTCAAAGAATCTTTAATTAGCGATTCCAGCGAACCGATAACCGCTCCATTCACTTCGTTAACATCTCCAATCATCCTGCTCATCAAATCGCCTTTTTTTTGATCTGTAAAAAAACCAACGGGGAGCATTAATATTTTTTGGTATAACCGTAACCGGAAGTCGTAAGAGATCATATTCTTAACCGGGTTGGATATTCTATATGAAAGATAAAAGAACAGGTTTTTAAATAAGGTAGCTGCAATAATAAACAGGCAGACAATTCCCAATGCCAAAAGCCTGTTGCGCATGGCAATATCATTTAAATAATATTTAAGACTTCCTACCGCATTTGAGTTTATTACATTGCTACCTGAAGTATTGAATATAATACTTAAAAAAGGAGCAAACATCGCAATGGAAAAAACTGAAAAGAAGGTACCTAATAATGTATAAAAAATGTATAAAGCCAGCTTGTTCTTAGGTATATGAATATAGCTGATTATTCTAAAAAAATTCTTCATTTGTATCTATGCCGGTTAGGGCAAGATGCAAATTTACGTTGAATGTAGGTTTGTTGAATATTTAAAAATTAAGCCTATTGACAGCTACAGGAAAATCAAACCGGCCTTTGGTTATAATTATAGTATCGTTAACAACACCGTCAAATAATCCTGAAAATGTCAATACATTAGAACCATCTTCCGCAGGGGTGAGCTTAGTGATGTAAAGATTTCCTATTCCATAAAATTGATCGAGCCTTATACTAACATTGCGAAATATTTTGCCATTCCACCTGATAAAATCAGCTACAGCAAATGAATTATCAACTGGCAGTAACATGTTTAAAGAATAACTTCGATAATCACCATTTTCCAAATGCCATGTAAGATTTAATGTATCTCCGGTGACCGCATTTATTTTGTTTATGTAAATATCCTGAGGAGTGGGACCAGAATCGGGCGAAAACAAAGTACTATAAAATGGATTAACATAAGCGATGTTATTAATATACGCAGAGGCAACATTATAATCCCTGGAAGTAAATCGACTAAGTCCGGGATTATTTTCATCCGGATAAAAATAATATTTCTTACAACTACTTATACAACAGAATAAACTTACAACCATTATATAGAATAAGTTTCTACTCATTAGTTATCATTTTAAAGTTAAAAACCATAGCCAAAAGTTAACTGTAAAGGAGTTATAAGTTTATATGACAGCTCGTAGTCACCGGTTCCTGTAAAAACCGGCGTCTGTACTCCAAGTGTCACAAAAACATTTTTTTTAAATACTGTTGTCTGCCATGCAATATCCAAACCAATTGCAAGTGAAGTTCTGTTAAGATCAACATCAGGGTTTATAATATCGTAATTGCTTTTATCATAATTCGAATATGATACATTAAAATTCTGACTAAAAATTTCAAGCGGCAGGAAATCAACCAATAAATGTTGTTTCTTTTTATTTTCAAGTACATTTATTCTTAAACCTATTCCAAGTGAAAATAAATAAGGTGCTATTTTTTTCTTTAATGAAATAGATGATGGCAAAGATGGATTTAGCGTATAAGCGCTATCACTTCCTGAAGCTCCAAAAGGAATACCAAGCTCAGCTTTGGCAATGAAAGCTATGTTTTCATACGAGGCTTTTACCCAGGTTACAGTTATAGGAATATAAGTAAATGTATAGTTCTGATTATCCGAATTTATATCTATCCCAATACCTGTTGCTATTGTTGTTATTGATCTCGGCTTTTGTTTCTTTTTTGCAAAACTTGTAAGATCATTTTGTGCCAAAATAGTTAATGGCAATAAAAAAAAAATGAAAAAAGGTATGCTTCGTATTGTTGACATAAGAGTATATGCTCAAGATACATATTACTTTGATATGATGAATAAATTTCGATCCTATTCATCATAAGTTCTGCAACATATCTACTACCCCTTCTTTCTTTAAAATAAGATAGCCTAGCCGGTCGTTGCTAATACCTTCTTTGAGCCGGTAATTAAAATGTAACTGATCGTCTGTAATAGTGGTCTCAAAATAATTAAAGCTGATGTTGGAATAGGTTTTTAATGATTCGCCTATCTCGTATAGATGAGTGGAAAGGATGAATAAGGAATTTTTAATTTTTAAAAATCCTTCTATTACTGTAAATGAACACTTCATGGCATCCTGTATATTAGTACCCTTGAATAGCTCATCGATCAATATCAACCAATGCTTTTTATTGTTAACCTTATTAATGGTAGCTTTTATTCGCTGCACTTCGTTATAAAAATAACTTTCTCCTTTCATAATATTGTCAGCCATATTAATGTTACTCAACAAGCCATCAAATCTGCTCAGTTGCATTTCTTCGGCCGGCACTCCCATACCAATATGCGCTAAAAAAACAGCCGATCCAACCGACTTTATAAAAGTGCTTTTACCTGCCATGTTAGCGCCCGTAAGAAACAAAAAATTACTTTCCTGGTTTAACACGATATCGTAAGCCACAGGTGTTTCCAATAAAACATGGTACAATTGTTTTGCCGCAATTAAAGGATGTTCTGACTCGGTTAATTCTGGAAAATTAAGCTTATACTGTTTTACTGCTGTCGCCATACTATACCAGGCATCTAATTGCGCATGAATTTCCAGCAGATCTTCCATATTATGCTTGTAATGATAGCGCACAAAATTGGCCAACTTTAACCATTGCACAGGAGTTGTATCGGTAGCTTTAGCATTATTGGTAACTATTTCAAATTGCTTCTTATTAAGTATCTGTTGTGCACGCTCTAATAATTTTTTTAAAGGATAAGAAGTGTTTTCATTCAATAAAAGCTTTATCAACTCCTGCATTCCTTTTATAAAATCAAATACGTGAATAGTAGAATATTTTACCAGCGAATAATCAGGTGCATGAAAAACTTTATAGCTGTACGCTGTAAACGAAGATGGGTTAGACGGTATTTCATCAAGCGTGGATTGATAAAACCTTTCAACCACCATTATGGTACCATTGGTAATATGCAGCGGCCAATTATCAATTTTGGCAATGATCTGCTTTAATGTAAGCTGAACATTTTTAATCTCATTGATAGTAGATAACGGAGCGGAAAAATTCTCTTTTAGTTTGTATTTGCCATTAATTGTTTTACAAAAATCAAACTTGCTGAAAATAGAATACTCTTCTTCGGAACTAAATATTGTAAGATCGTTTAAAGTTGTTTTATCTATTTCCATATTATCTGTTACCTGTTAAACTGTAATCGTTGCCCTTTCTGTGATTCATTGAACACACCATTTCCATAAACATGTGCACCGCTTACAAAAGTATCCGTAACAGCAGCCGGAAAACGTACACCTTCCAGGGGGCTCCATCCGCATTTATACAAAATATTTTCTTTGGCAACTGTCGTTTCTTTATTCATATCTACCACTGCCAGGTCTGCAAAATAACCTTCCCGTATATATCCTCTGTCTTTTATCTGAAAACAATCGGCTACTGCATGACTCATTTTCTGAACAATCTTTTCCAAAGAGATCTTTCCTTGCTTGTAATAATTCAACATTAGCAACACTGAGTGCTGAACCAAAGGTAATCCTGCATGTGCATGCTCGTAATCACCTTGCTTTTCTTCCCATGTATGTGGTGCATGATCGGTAGCAATAACGTCCAAACGGTCATCCAGCAAGGCTTCCCACAAACCGGCCTTATTATTAGCCGCTTTAATAGCAGGATTGCATTTTATCCGGTAACCTAATTGAGCATAATCATCTGCAGTAAAATGTAAATGATGTACACAAACTTCAGAAGTGATCCATTTTTGTTTTAAAGGAAGCAGGTTGCCAAATAGCTGCAATTCTTTTTGGGTGCTGATGTGAAGTATATGCAAGCGACTGTTATGTTTTTTTGCCAATTGAACGGCAGAAAAAGAAGATTCAAAACAAGCTTCTTCATTGCGTATCAGCGGATGATCGGCAGCAGATAATTTCCCCTTAGCAGCCTTTATTCTTTCATAATTCTGTCGAATGATCTTTTCATCTTCGCAATGCGTGGCAATAAGCATTTCGCTTTCCCTGAAAATTTTATCTAACGTGAGATAATTATCTACCAACATATTACCTGTGCTGGAACCCATAAAGATCTTTACACCACAGATATCGTTCTTATATTGATTTACTTTCAACACTTCATCAGCATTACTATTGCTTGTTCCCATAAAAAAGGAATAATTAGCCAGCGATGTTTGAGAAGCGATCTTATACTTATCTTCCAGTAATTCGATCGTCAATGCGTTAGGTACTGTATTGGGCATTTCCATAAAAGAGGTAACACCTCCTGCCACAGCAGCTTTACTTTCGGTATAAATAGTTGCCTTGTGGGTTAAGCCGGGTTCTCTAAAATGCACCTGGTCGTCAATAGCTCCCGGCAGCAAAAATTTTCCTTCTCCATTAATTTCAACCGCATTGCGTGCGTTGCTTATTTGTGGTGCTATCTTTTCAATGCGCTCACCGTTTGTCAATACGTCTAACGGTGTTGTTTTTCCTTCATTTACAACTTGTATATTCTTAAAAAGGTATTTTTGCATATCTTGAAAAACTTATAAGTTAAATTACCAAATACGATGCAAATTATTAAAAGCTTATTCAAACTGCTAATTGTTTTTGTTTGCCCGATTTTTTCTTTTGCCCAATCCACTACACTGATGGAGGGTGATAAAAGCGAACATTTCTTTGAACGACTGGACATCAAACAACAACGCAACCCTTCTTTGATACTTTATAATAGCCGTCCGTTAACCAGGAAATTAATTACACAACAGGCACAAAATGCAGATTCGTTAAATAAGTTGAATCCTAACAGCAAGGAATATGCGCTTTCTGCGATCGATAAATATGACCTCAACGAAGTATTGATCAATAACCTGGAATGGATAGATAGTAATAAAGACTTTGCATTAAGCAAAAAGCCTTTCCTGAATACTTTTTATAAAACCAAAGCCAATTTTTATGAAGTAGATACCAAGGATTTTTATTTGGCAGTTAACCCTGTAATTCAGCAAATACAGGCAAAAGAAAGTGGTAACGACAAGCGGGTATATTTAAATTCAAAAGGATTGACATTAAGAGGATTGATAGCGAAAAAAGTAGGCTTCTCTTTTTATTTAACCGACAACCAGGAAAGAATGCCTTCTTATGCGCTACAACGAAATACTAATAATGGATATCCTTATGTACCGGGAGTAGGTTATTTTAAAAACTTTAAGAACGATATTACCGCCTATGATTATTTTGAAAACAGGGGGTCCTTCTATTTTAATGTTGCCAAGTATTTCGATTTTCAATTTGGATATGATAAGAATTTTATTGGAGACGGCTATCGTAGTTTATTCCTGAGCACCAATTCGGCTCCTTACCTGTTTTTAAAATTCAACATGCGCATCTGGAAATTAAATTATCAAACCATTTACATGGAATTGATCAATCAACGATCTAATCTTGATATCAGCGGCGATTATCAATTTCCCAAAAAATATGGCGTGGTGCATCATTTAAGCTTAAATGCTACGCCGTGGTTAAATGTGGGCTTATTTGAGAATGTTATGTTCAGCCGTGCAGACCATTATGATTTTTCTTATTTGAACCCGGTTATTTTCCTGATCGCTGCACAACAGCAGAACGGAAGCCCCGATAAAACTACAGTGGGATTGGATTTTAAAGCCAATGTTGCGCATAAGGCGCAGGTATACGGACAATTGCTTTTCAATGAATTTGTATTAAATGAGATAACGCATTATTCAAGAGGCTGGTGGGCTAACAAACAAGGCGTGCAATTAGGCGTGAAATATATTGATGCATTTAAAATTAAAAATCTCGATCTGCAATTAGAAGGAAACATTGTTCGTCCATTCACTTACACACACAATGATTCTGTTTCTAACTATTCTAATTATAATCAACCTATGGCACACCCGCTGGGTGCTAATTTTGATGAAGTAATTGGAATTGCCCGTTATCGTCCGCTTAATAAATTATACTTAGAAGCTAAGGTGATTGCGTACCGCCAGGGATTGGATTCTGCAGGAGAAAATTTTGGAAGCAATATATTCTTAGATTACACCACACGCCCAAGAGATTATGGTTTTAGTGTAGGTTCAGGTGTGTTGGCTAAATGTGTGAACTTGAATTTATCTGCATCGTATGAAATAAAAGAGAACCTTTTTATTGATGCTGTATTTCAAACAAGAACTTATAAGGTAGATGCAGAACCGGTTTTGAATAATAACTCCACTCTGTTTTCTTTAGGTATTCGCTGGAATGCAACACAGCGGATGTATGACTATTAATTATAAGTATTTTTAGAATTGATAATTAGCGAAGTGAAAGCTTCGCTTTTTTTATGAGATAGAATCCTTATTTATTGAACTAACTTTTACTCGATCGTTAAAGAGAAAGAAACCATTCGGGCATATATCTTATCGATATTGTTGGAGTACTTATTATTGGCATTACGATTATGTAGATTAGCAAGCCCCCAATCAAATTTCAATTCCGGTGATAGTACAAAATAAGGGAAGTATAAATGGAAGCCGATACCACCTTCCAACCCATAACCGAACTTATTGAGTTTGATGATGGCATCTACATTTCTGTCGCTGGAAGCGCTTGCTGCAAGATCATAATCCAACCGAGCTCCGGCAATAGTGTATACCTTTAAATTACCAATTCTATCACTGGTGAATTTAATGGTAACCGGCAAGCTTAGTGCAATAGATTGTACTTTTTTGGTGGTAATGGGAGTTTCATCATTAATAGCATCCGGGTATTTTAATGCATATTGAAAAGCTCTTTCAGAAAAAGTAAGGTCCAATGGATACGTGCGAAAATCAAAATGGTCGCTTATTTTATAATTTACCAACCAGGCCAGGTTAATACCGGTGCTGTTGATGCTTTCAATGTCCATTACACTATCCTGTGTCAAAAACTGATCGTGGTGTGTAAAATTGAAATGTGATTGATTAAAGCCGACATTGATACCGAAATGCAGTATCTTTTGGTCAAACTCCTGCTGGTTCAATTCTTGAAACAATTGAGAGAACCCCATTACAGGACATGCCAATAATAAAGCGATATAAATTATTTTTCTGCGCAATAGATGCTGCATATTCCTAAGCTCAGGGGTTTACATTTTGTGTTAATGTAACCCAGGTTGTTTAAAATGGTTATAAAGTTTTTCCCTTCGGGAAATTTTTGGATCGATTTATTCAGATAACTGTAGGCTTTACGATTACTCGAAAAAAGCTTGCAGATATAAGGCGCCATCCATTCCATGTACACATTGTATAACTGGCTTATAACAGGCGTGGTTGGCTTACTAAACTCTAATACTATTAGTTTACCGGTAGGTTTTAACACCCGTTTGATCTCCGATAACCCTTTTTCCAGGTTCTCGAAATTACGAACACCAAATGCCACAGTTACAGCATCAAACGTATTATCAGGAAAGCTTATTGTTTCACTATCTCCCTTTAACAGCTCTATAGCGTTTTGCAGGTTAAGCTTTGCGATCTTCTGTCGGCCAATTTCCAGCATCCCTTCGCTTATATCGATCCCGGTGATCTTTTCAGGATCAAGCATATTGGATGCCATGATCGCCATATCTGCTGTACCGGTGGCAACATCTAACAATAATTTAGGCTTTGCAGCTATCAATTGCTTTAATGCTTTTTTGCGCCAACGCACATCAATACCTGCACTTAAGAAGCGGTTTAAAAAATCATACCGGAACGCAATATCATCGAACATATTGGCCACCTGTTGCTTTTTGCTGAGCTCTGATTCTTTATAAGGAACTACTGTATCGTGAGCAAACTCTGTCATGCGGGGCAAAGATACGGGATGTAATCAAGTGAATGGTGAATGGTCAATAGTGAAATCTTTGTTACAATAATTTGCTGCGGATATAGCAATTTGAGAAAACAAACAACCTATTTTCATCATTGACCATTCACTATTCACAACTATATTTGTTCATGGTTATTAAATCAGCTAAATATCTTATTAGTAGTCCTGATGTAAAAGATTGCCCCAAACCCGATAAACCCGAATATGCATTTATCGGCAGAAGTAATGTTGGCAAATCGTCGCTGATAAATATGTTGTGCAATAATGAAAAGTTGGCTAAAACCTCTTCTGCACCGGGCAAAACACAAATGATCAATCATTTTATTGTAAACAATGAATGGTTTTTGGTTGATCTGCCGGGATATGGTTTTGCCAAAGTAAGCCAACGCAGCCGCAGAAGATGGGAGCAGATGATCGAAAATTATTTACGCAAGCGTGAAAATTTAGTATTGGTTTTTGTATTGATCGATGCCAGGCATTCTCCTCAAAAAATAGACATCGAATTTATCAATCAATTAGATAAATGGCAGGTGCCATTTGCATTGGTATTTACCAAAGCTGACAAAGAAACACAAGCCATAGTAGCAAAAAATGTAAAGACGTTTTTAGAAACGCTTAAAAAAACATGGCAATTCTTACCGCAACACTTTGTTACCAGCGCTGCAAAAAAAATGGGAAGAGATCATATTCTTAATTTGATCGAAGAAAAGAATACCCAAGAGTAATAAATAAAGAGGAGACAATTCTACTATCGGTATGTTTATACAGACTTTACAGTTAAATAAGAGAAGGAGATCAGTTCACCACTTTGTTAGCACAACTGCTGCTGGCAAAGGCTTCAGGCTTGGCTTTGAAGGCAAAGCCCATACCGAGAATGTAACCCATCGCTTCACGCAATGCTTCATTGCTCTTAAAGCTTGGGTTGGTGTTGATGTCGGCATGTACTTCCATATCAACATTGTAATCCGTAAAAAGATTACAAAGTTCATACGCAATTTCAATGCTTTTTGCGACCTCTACCAACATACGTTCCTTAATGCTGTACTTGTGTAATGTTTTTTCGTTGTGAATGAACATGAAACCTCCATGTCCTTCACGTAAAAAAACGATCACCGTAGCAAATTCGGTTTCTTTACCTTTTACCTGGCTGTCGGTGCCGATACAAACTTTTAAATGATTTCCTGCTGCTGTTTCCCTTTTGATAGCCTGTTCAACGGCTTCTTTTATGGGAAGTTGGATGGGGTCTCCATTAAATTTTCTCCATAACATATTAAAGAGGGGTTTTCTAAAGTTACGGAAAAATTGAATGTTGCAACATTTTTCGTGTATGCGTAACAATTTTTTCACGCCAGAGTCAAAGAGTAGGAAAAGCGCTAAGACATTAGATCGTGGGAATTACTTCGTTATGTGCGATAAAATAAAAAAGGGCCAGCCCCTTACGCTGACCCTTAAACTTACACATGAATCTACCTTACTGTTTTATAATGCGTTCTATTTGTTTTGTTTTGCTGCCAACCAACTGTAACACATACACGCCGCTTGGCTGATTTTCAATGTTCAATTTATTTGAACCCTGAATTCCACTTCCTTTAACGATCAAAGTGCCATTAATATTATGCAATTCGTAAACAAAATTTTCGGATGCGTTTACCAAAACACTGTTGCGAACCAGTGTTGAAACAGTAAATAAACTACTGCCTCCTGCTTGTTTTAACGAGATGATATTAGAGTACATAACCTGTCCTTCAACAGAAACAGCTTTTACCCTATAATACAGATCCTGCTTTTGAAAAGGAGCATATGAATATGCATTGTCAGATGGCGCAATAACACTTAAGCCACTAAAGCTTTTTCCATCTGTAGAATATTCTACGGCTACTGATTTAATAGCTGATGTTGTGATGATGTTCCATTGCAGATCGTGTTGATTGTTTTGGATATCTCCTTTTAATGTTATTCCCTGGATAGGTAATACTGTCGACATGCTGGACAAGGTGTATGAACCTAAGCTTCCATAATTAGTAGTATTATCATTACCCGAACCTGACACAGCTATATAATAAGGACCAGCCTGTAATGAAGTATCAATGGTTACTTCCATTTTAGCAGAAGGATTATAAGATGCGATCAAATTTTTAGACCCATCATATAGATCTGCTTTCACGTTTAGATCCGCACCATCAGCGTTAGCGCCAACACTGTACGGACTAATGCTTAAGTGAACACTCGATGTTTTTGTCATTGTAAATTTAAAAACATCTTTATCTGTTGGTGTAGTGATGACCCCATTGATATTATCGCCGGCCATATTTATAGTAGTTGGGGTAGCATTGATATCGTCTGTATAATCATCATTGCGATAAGTAAAGCCATTCTGTGAAGTGATAACAGAAAGGTTATCCTGTGAAAGATAACAGGCGTACGGTGTTAAACCATTGTACCAGCCTGTCATATTACGGTAGTAACTGTTACCCATAATAGGTGCCCAGGATTCTACACCTGCACCATCACCTTCATTATATACTGCTTCTAAATTACAGTTGTCATCCCATTTTGATTGATGGTATAAACCAAGACTGTGCCCGCTTTCATGTGAGCAACACTCTGCCACCATTTTAGGGTTATTGGGTCCTAAAAGATTACAAAATACAAAAGAAGGTGTTTCATCACCCCATGTAAATGAACCTACATAAGTAACACCACCTACACCGGGATACCATGCGCTGGTAGGAGTAACCACTACTCTTATTTTTTGAGTAGCCGGCGCTGCATTAAATACAGCTTCATCTGTAGTTATATTAATATTGAAAGGACGATAATCTTCAGCAACACGATTAAATACTTCGGTAATCTGTGCGTCTGTCATTCCTGCTGCATCGGCCTGAAACGGAACGCCACCGTTCCATACAGGACTGTTTACATAATATCCATCAAAATCAAGATAGATAGTAGGTTGAGCAGCCGGATAGCTATTTAGCTTAGGGGTGCAAAAGCCGCTGAACGACATTAATAAAGCTGTCAAAAGCAACAGCGATACGTGATTTAAAAGATTTTTCATTTGTCTGGATTTTGGATGTTCCACTTTTTACATGGAATGTTGTGTTTGGATTTTCAGTTTTCATGGGTACGGGTCGTAAATATCTTTTGTGTTATTCCGGTGAACACGCCGGCAATAATTTGTCTAAATCAATTTTTACAAATTGGTAGGAACCATCTTTCATTTTTCTTAATTCAAATGCATCTGAATTTTTTGGATTGATGATATGACCAACATAAAAAACATTATTCTTTTCATCTACCCTTTTGGTTAATGCTAATACAGCATTATCCAGGTTGGCTAAACGAACTGATAAATATTGCAGTGATTTGCTTTTAGTTACGTTATTGATCACTTCTCCCGAAAAATAAGAAGTGCCTGAAAATTTGAGCGTTACATTTTTTCCTTTAACGGCGGTAAATGGCTCATTTAATTCGGCTTCTTTACATAAAATGGTGTTCGGGAAACTTTTAAAAAGTGCTGGCTTGGCGCTCAACTTTTGCTGAGCAAACGTGACAACTGTGAAAAGGGACAGTATCACTACCAATGTAGAATTGGCAAGGTGTTTCATACAGATTTGTTTTTTGTTTTACAGATATTTGGATTTGATGCCGAAGCATCCGAAACTATAATATAACGGGGCTTTTAGGGAAATATTGTATAAGAGGGGGATTAAAAGTCTAATATTGACCTGTACTTAACAAAACAAGCGTACACGCCTCCTGCGGCTGTATATTATTTTTTTGCGCAAGTTCATATAATTCAATGTTTTCTGCTCCGGGATTAAAAATGATCCGTTTGGGATGAAGCGATAAGATATAATCGTAATATTGTTTTTGATGATCGGGGTTCAGGTATAATGTAACCGTATCTATATTATCAAAAGGTTGCTTTTCCGTTTCAATTTCAACACTTCCTATTCTGCCCTTCTTTTTGCCAATGGCAACTACCGGGTGCTGATTGACTGCCAGCTTATTTACAGCCAAAAAACTATAACGTGCAGGATTTTCAGACGCTCCAATTACCAATGTTTTCTTTTTTTCCATACTTATAAAAATCTTGCTTTTAATTCCGGAGTTGGGATCATACATTCATTTTGCTTACCAAACCATTTATACCGGTTACGGGCAATCCAATCATATACCCCATCCCGTATAAACTTAGGAACTATCAAAAATACAGCCAGCAACTTCCAGGCTCCTTTTATTTGAGCCGCTACTTTTAATGCGGCTGTTGATTGCGTATAAGCTTTATCATCCTGCAGTAATACAAAAGAGTCCAGCTTACTTACCGGCAGATCGAATTGTTTTAATAATTGCTTGCCTTCTTCACTTTGTAAGGATGCAAACACAAATTTGGCTTGTGGATCATTCTTTATCACTGTTTGCACGGAACGGTTGCAAAGATTGCAAACTCCATCAAATAATATGATCCGCTTTTCATGCATGCTTGCAAGTTAAAACAAATGATATTGGTTTTGGTTTACAAATAAAGAAGTCGATCTTTTCAGACCGACTTCTTTTTAGTTTATGAAAAGATTAAATTATTCCAATCCAAACAACCCTTTATTAAGCTGTTGCAATGTTTGTTCTTTAAACGCCTTTGGAATTAAGATAGAGATATTATGACGACTGCCACCATAGTTAACCATGCGAACAGGAATGCCTTTCAATGTTTCAAAAAGATTCTCCAATAGATCTTCTGTTTCTGTTATTTCGTTTCCTACAATAGAAACAATTGTTTGGTCATTGTCTATTTCAACCGTTCCGAATGTTTTTAATTCTTCAACGATCTGTGATAAATAAGCATCATTATCTATGGTTAAAGAAACAGCCACTTCAGAAGTAGTTACCATATCAATAGAAGTGCGGTATTTTTCAAACACTTCAAATATCTTTCTTAAAAAACCATATGCCAGCAACATTCGACTGCTTTTTATTTTGATAGCAATGATACCATCTTTTGCTGCTACTGCTTTTACGCCGTCAGAGCTTGCTTCTTCCTGGATAGTGGTACCTGCTGCTTCCGGCTGCATCGTATTTAGTAACTTAACAGGAACCTTTGCCAGCTGTGCCGGCCAAATGCAGGTAGGATGCAGGATCTTTGCACCGAAATAAGCTAACTCAGCAGCTTCATCAAAACTTAATTGTTCAATAGGTCTTGTTTTGTTTACAATACGGGGATCATTATTATGCATGCCGTCAATATCAGTCCATATTTCGCAAACGGTAGAATTGGTAGCGGCAGCAATTAATGAAGCGCTGTAATCGCTTCCTCCCCTTTTCAGGTTATCTACTTCACTTTTTGCATTGCGACAGATATAACCTTGTGTAATGAATATTTTTTTATCGGGATATTGCTTCAGCGTTTGTTCCAACAATGTTTTAATAGTATCCAAAGCCGGTTCATCGTGTTCGTCAATACGCATAAAATCCAGCGCAGCTAAATATTGATGATCGATACCTGCTTCTTCTAAGAAAAGACAAAAGAGCTTAGTGCTAAGCAATTCGCCTTGCGCTAAAATGTCTTTATATAAAGCTTCGTTATGAGATATTTTTAACGTGATATTTAAAAACTCGAAATGTTCTGCAACAATGGTTTTTGCTTTAGCATAAGCGGCATCGCCTGTAACCAGTTCTTTAATGAAGTTGTGATAATGCCCCTCTAATGTGTCTATCTTTTCTTTAGCTGCTTTTTTATCATTTTTTGATAACGCATCGCTGATAGCAACCAAAGAATTGGTAGTGCCACTTAAAGCAGATAGCACTACAATTTTTGATTCTTCATCTTTTGTGATCAATTTAGAAACTTCATGCATTCTTTCAGGCTTTCCAACGCTGGTGCCACCGAACTTCATTACTTTCATTACAATCATTTTTTATTTGGAGCGCAAAGATAAACGGAGAAGGTTTAGCAACCGAATTTTTTGTATAAAACCTGCACCAAGCCTGTGCAAATAACTTTTCTTTAGCAGATAACCGTACTAAAAAAGCCGGCAACAAACCGGCTTTAAAAAATTCAAGATACTACGTTCTATTTCAGATTGTGATATACTTTTTGAACGTCGTCATCCTGTTCCAGCATATCGATCATTTTCAGTACTTCGTTCGATTGTTCTTCGTTCAACTCTACCGTATTGGCAGGAATACGCGTTAATTCAGCGCTTACCACTTCAATGCCCTTTTCTTCCAATGCCTTGCTCATATTGCCAAATTCATTGTAAGCAGTACGAACAATGATATTGCCTTCGCTGTCTTCCCCGATTTCTTCCAATCCAAAATCAATAAGGTCTAATTCAAGCTCATCAATGTTTTGCCCCTTATTTTTTAACTTAAACTCACCCATACGATTAAACGTAAAGGCAACACTTCCACTCGTTCCTAAAGCTCCGTGTCCTTTGGTAAAGTGCATGCGCACATTCGCAACTGTTCTTGTTGAATTATCCGTGGCTGTTTCTACCATTACTGCTACACCATGTGGACCATACCCTTCATACACGATCTCTTCATAATCCGTTTTGTCTTTCCCCATCGCTCTTTTAATAGCCGCTTCCACACGATCTTTCGGCATATTTACCGCCTTGGCATTAAGGTAGCAACGGCGCAAAGCAGGGTTATTATCAGGATCCGGACCACCGGCTTTAACAGCAATGGCTATCTCTTTACCGATACGGGTAAACTGTTTGGCCATTTTATCCCAGCGGGCAAACATGGTGCTTTTTCTAACTTCAAAAATTCTTCCCATAAAATTTTAATTGACTACAATAAGCGGCTGCAAATTTAGGGAAATAAAATTTTTGCAGGTGCAAGACATAGGAGGCTTTTTAATGGATAGTGGTGGCCGGCTTTTTCCTTCGCTTGCCTAGCCAAATAATAAAACCTGTAACAGGTAAAGACGCTGCAATCAACGCAGCCAGGAATGCAATGATCTTTCCGGGAATACCACCAATTGCGCCTACATGAATATCATAATTCATATAGATCAACCGCTCACCGGCATTGGCTTCTTTATAATTTTTTTTATGCAAGAATTTACCGGTGTATTGATCAAATTTCAATTCATCGTATTTATAATACACATCAGCATCAGCATAACCGGTAATATCAATCGTTGCATCTTTTCCGTTTACAGGTTCAATATTCCATACACTTGTGCCGGGTAATCGTTTCACAGCAGCGGCGTAAGCAATATCATAAGGGTTTTGTGTAGTGGGTATTACCGGTGTATTTGACTTTACTTCGATGTGTACAGGAGGCGTTATCGAACGGGAAGCAATAACGTACACGGTTGTCTGAAACCAGTTCAAAGCCCATACCATGCCGGTTAATGCAATCACTAATGAAATGATCAGACTATAAAAGCCCAATACATTATGCAGGTCATAATTCAATCGTTTGAACCTTGCTTTCCATTTTATTGTAAACGCCTGCTCTTTAGTATGTTTATTCCATCGTTTGGGCCACCATAAGATGAACCCGCTAATCAAAAGAAGGACAAAGACCAACGTACTATAGCCAACAATTGGCTGCCCATATTTTGTATTCAACAATAAACTCCAATGAATGTATTTTACAATGTTGAAGAAATTGTATTTATAGTCTAAAATGCCCGTTATATGACCGTCATAAGGATCTATAAAAACCGATCGATAATACTCCGCTACACCGAAATAAGTAAGCGCAGTATCATTGGTTTTATAAGCCATGAACTCCCAGGCACGATCAGGCGCTTTATAGGTAGTAACATATTTAACCGGTTGATCACCTAATGCTGCCTGGGCTTTTGCCTGCAATGTGCTTAAAGGAAGAACGGTTGTTTGCTTTGGTTCGATAAAAAAAGTTTTCTTCCAAACCACTTCAGATATTTCTTTTTGAAAAACGAACAAGCAGCCGGTAATAGCAATTATAAAAACAATGAGCCCGGATGCAAGTCCGAGCCAAAGGTGAATTTTTCCTATAGCTTTTTTAAACGACATTCAGGCAATCATTCAAATAGATCCAAAAGTGCCAATGCTTTTATTTCACTGTCGGCGTTTTCCAACATAGCATGTAGCTTCTGCAATTCCTGTTGTGTGAGCAAGATTTTTACGCCGGTATAAGGAGTGGGTATGATAATACTTTTTACAAGCTGGTTCGTTTGTATTTCTGTATTCAATTTTTTCTTTACAATGGCCAGCAGGATATCAAAATCCTTTTCATTAACAGTAAGCATGGTGCTCGCAAAGCCTACCTGGAAATGATCGCATTTTTTACAACGCACTACGTAGCCATCATCACTAAAATACAATTGCTGAAATTGACACATGAGAGATCGATTTGTACAAACGTCCTTTTTTTCTTTCAACATGGCTATCAAAAAAAGGAAAATGATTTACGAAAAGAGAAATAATACCAATTTTTAAAAGACCTTCTTCGACAAACGAAGATTGATAGCCTTTAGAAGTTTGTCATTCAAACTCTTTTTAAATAAAAATGCCCGGAACCTGCCGGGCATTCTATACTAAGAGAAACGTTATTTAATTGCCCGTCAATGCATAATTTCCTTTCAATATCATTGCAAATTTCTGATCAGCCACCTGCATCTCGGCATTAATGCCCATTGTATAATTCGCATTGTGCATATACCCCCCATTGATCATATTTATAGAAAGCGTTCCTTTCTCATCTCCATCCATCTTAAGCGGCAATTCCGTTCCCTGGACGCTTATGCTGCCTGAACTGCTGATCACTGCACTTAAACCGATGGAAGCCAAATTATCTTTCACATCCAACAAAGAATACGTAAAATCAACGATCATATTGATACCATTTATATTTACATTGGCATTGCTTTTCCAGCTATCGCCGATCTTCACCGGTGTAGAAGGATACATGCTAAACATCATTCCAAAAAGATTACTCACCTGCTCTTTTGAAAACATGTTTTTTGCCATTGTACGATAGGTTTCATTTGTCTCATTATTCAGCAATTCAGTTAACCCAACTACTTCCATTACCTGGTTATCTTTTGATAATTTCAATACAATGGATCTTCCGACAAATTTGTTTTCAATAATATCCATTGCACTATCTGAATTATGTGCAGATAAGTAACTATTCCGCATCTTCATTTTTTTATAGGTCATTTGCAATTGCTTAAATCCCATGCTGTCATTTGGAAGCACTTTGAATAAGCATCGTATATCCGCATTGATGGTCATAGTCATGTCCTGTGCAGGCATGTTCATGTCCAGATCCATTTTTGTAGCATAGTTGAATGTATCTCCTACATTCATTCGCATTTTTATAGTGTATGCCTGCGAAAAACCTGCATAACAAAACACACTCAACAACAACGATAAAATACTTATTCTTACTAAACGCATAAATAAAAGTTTACAATAAATAAAGGCAACAATGAATTGTTGCCTTTACATGATATGATCAATATCTTACGCCAATTTCTTTTTTAAATTTTCATCAATAGCATCTAAAAATTCCTCGGTGTACAAATAATGTTCACCATGATTTACTTTATTGCCATGAATACAAACAGCCAGGTCTTTTGTCATCTTGCCGCTTTCAACTGTTTCAATACAAACAGCTTCCAATGCATTGCTGAAATCGATCAACGCCTGGTTGCCATCTAACTTTCCACGAAATGCTAAACCTCTTGTCCATGCAAAGATGGATGCAATGGGATTAGTAGAAGTTGGTTTGCCTTTTTGATGATCGCGGTAGTGACGTGTTACAGTACCGTGTGCAGCTTCTGCTTCCAATGTTTTTCCATCAGGAGTAACCAATACAGAGGTCATCAAGCCTAAAGAGCCAAAGCCTTGTGCAACGGTATCGCTTTGTACATCGCCATCATAATTTTTACAAGCCCAAACAAAGTTGCCATTCCATTTTAATGCAGATGCCACCATGTCATCAATTAAACGATGTTCATATACAATGCCTGCTTCATCAAACTTTGCTTTGAATTCATTTTGATAGATATCTTCAAAAATATCTTTAAAACGACCATCGTATTTTTTAAGAATGGTATTTTTAGTAGAAAGATATAACGGCCATTTTTTGCTCAAAGCCATATTAAAACAGCTTCTTGCAAAACCTATAATACTTTCATCTGTATTGTACATGCTCATTGCAACGCCATCACCTTTAAAATTATATACTTCAAACGTTTGTACAGCGCCGCCATCTTCAGGAGTAAAGGTCATAGTTAATTTTCCTTTGCCTTTAATAACGGTATCGGTTGCACGGTATTGATCACCAAATGCATGACGACCCACAATGATCGGTGCCGTCCAGTTAGTAACCAAACGTGGTACGTTTTGCATCACTATTGGCTCACGAAAAACAGTGCCATCCAAAATATTACGGATAGTTCCGTTTGGCGATTTCCACATTTGCTTTAAGTTGAATTCCTTTACACGAGCTTCATCCGGTGTAATAGTTGCGCATTTGATACCCACGCCATATTGTTTGATAGCGTTAGCAGAATCAATGGTAACCTGGTCGTTGGTAGCATCACGATGTTCAACGCCTAAGTCAAAATATTTTATATCAACTTCCACGTAAGGAAGGATCAGTTTGTCTTTAATAAATTTCCAGATAATACGAGTCATCTCGTCACCATCCAGTTCTACCACGGGATTTGCTACTTTTATTTTTGCCATTTGAGATTTTTTTTTAAGTGAGCAAAAGTAACGATAATCAGCATTGTTGTGTCACTCCCTTGTACTTTTTCAACAATAATTGAGTAATTTTTTCCCGAAATCGTTTGCGGAAGCTTGAAGAGAAAGGAACTATATTAAGATATGAAGTTTATTCTACTATTTCCGGCACTAACTTTTTCATCATCATTCTTTTTAGAACAACGGCAGAGATCAATACGAATAGGATACCAACAACAGCTTCGGCAACCAGCATATATTTGCTGCTATGCTTATCATGTATCCATCCATCAAAAGCTGTCATATACATTACCGGCAAATTACCAAATGATGAAAGCAGTGAATATTTAGTAGAAGCATTCTTTTTACCAATGGCATATAACAGCATAGAAGAAAATGCAGCATACGCCATGCCTGTAGTAAAATTATATGCCAATACACCACCGGTGTACACATCAGGATGGTAAGGCAATAAAGCCATTATCACTGTAACCAGCGCACACAACACACCTATTCCCAAGTAAGCTACCCAGTTGCCAAAACGATCAGCAATGAAACCTCCGGCAATACTGCCGACACCACCAACAATTCCACCTACTATACCTGTAACCAGGGCGACCCTATCTGCACTGGCTTTCCAATCATCTGCAATAGCCGACCAAACGTTATTCGCTGCCCCGGAACCGATCGGTAATAAGATCAATATAATAACAAATAACACTATTGGTATTTTTATCATTTCTAGCAAATCCTTCCCCATTAAGCCTAATTCCCCTTCAAAGCTTTTCTCTTTATCACTTGCTACATCCTGTATCAGCAATACAACCAAACCTGATAAAATACACATCACACATAGCCCAATAGCAGCAATCGTTATGTTATAATGACTAGCGAGCCATAATCCCACGCCACCCCCCAATCCGGTTCCTCCTACATTGCCTGCCTGGAACCATCCCGAAGCTCTTCCTTTATGATGCGCTTCAATACGATTGGCCATAAAACCTCCAACAGGCAGCATCACAAATGTTCCCGCCACCTGTGATACAAAAACCAAAACAGTTAACAGTATAGTATCTTTTGGATTAAAATGAATAAAGCAAAGCGCCAGCAACGTAATAATGGTAGCCAATACTGCTATACCATACCATTTACGAAGAGTAAGCGTAAGATCGGCAAGCGGACCCCAAACAAATCGCCAAATATTTGCCGATACACCTGCCGCTGCAATTATTGTTGCTGCAGTAACAGAAAAACCACGGTGTGTGAGCAGGTATGGCAAGGTAACGGTCACAAAACCGCTGCTGATACCTGTAGGTAATACTAAAAAAAGAAAATAAAATGGTTTAGTATAGGTTGGTTTTGGCATGGTCTGTTAGTTGAAATACCAATTTAAGATTTATACTGACCAAATGTTGCTTTGAATGAACTTTATATTTTAAGCTACATAAAAACAAAGCGGCATAAAGCCGCTTTGAAATGAATATTATTTTGGTTGCTTATTTTTCTTTTTCCATTTTTGAAAAATCGCCGTACATGCCTTCAAAATCTATTTTACCTGCGCTGTTAAAACCGTCGAATTGTACAAAATCAACTTTTACGGTAGCTCCTGTTCGTTTTGATTTACCTACCCATGTCCACCAGGATTGAACGATCTTGGAATCGTGGTCTTTATAATGTAAATAATCAGGATAACCTACGGTCAATACTTTAATGCTGTCGTAAAACTTAAAATCTGTGCTCCACATTTTTATGGCATCTGCAATGCCAATAGGTTTATCCATACCCGATGCCCAGAATTTTGCAGTGTCTGAATAAATTTTACCGAAAGCCGCATTGTCCTGTTTTACATAAGCGTTCATAGAATTATTTACCATGTCGATATAGGGATGTGTGATGTAGATGATTCCATTTTCTTTCATTTCCTGTGAAAAGGCATTTGCTCCTAAAAGAAGGAACAGACTGAAGATCACAATTAACTTTTTCATGTTTGTAAGTTTTTATGGTTGACCTACAAGATAACCTAATAAAACAGTAATTGCTAATGGTTTTTTGAGAGAGGATAAGCCATAATAATGCATGCATTTTGACGCCTTTACTCCAACTTGATATCAACGCTATTGGCATTGGAAGTAGTGGTTGTTTTGCCGGGGTTAATTCTATCGATAGAGATACCATCCTGTTCGATCAGGTATTTTTTAAGCGCATCGAGTCTTTCATCTGCCAATCGTTGAAGCGTTTTCTTATAATCTGCATATACGGTAAGCCGTATGATCGTTGAAGGACATTCTTTTGCCATGCCTGAAATACTATCCAGCTGCTTTTTGGTTTGTTCCGATAACACAATGCTGTTCTCTTCAAAATACATTTTTAACGATGCGTGCTTTATTTCATCACAATGGTGCTGAGGGCAACAGCATTGCACGGGTTTATAAAGTGTAATCATATAATCGGTGTTTGCCATTACCGGATGATAACTTCTTACTTCCGTTACCAAACTATCGTAGCTTATAAAGATGCTTTGGGGTATTACTTTTTCTTTTTTTAAGGAGAAAGAAAATTGCCCGTTACCATCTGTAAAATAAGCATCTCCAAATACAGTTTTTACAGTAGCATTTGCAAGCGGAGTGCCTGCTTCATTTTTTACTAAGCCGGTAATGGTAACCTCTTCCGGAAATTTAATATCGGGTGATGTGATAACGATGTCTTGCGCAATAGCGATATTAACAGTTACCAATGCAAGAATGCTAAAGAATAATTTTTTTGCTTTCATATATAATAATGCAGGATGAAATAATTCTGAATGAATAATTTCTTCTACATTTTATATAACTGTGTAAGAAAGAAAAAGGGTTGGGTAAGATCTTTATTTTTTGAAGTATTAGAAATTCAGTCTGAGTTTGTCAAAGACGGATTTTCATAAAACTTGTTTTCTAAAATTAAAATGCATTTAATTCAAAGCATTCGCCTCCACAGCCGCGGGGCTGCGTAACTGCAACGGCGCTGCTTCTGCTTCTTTGAAAAAAATATGCTGCGCATTTTTTTCAATACCGCCTGCGGCGGCACCGAAACAAAAGAGGCGCCTTATGCAGTTACTGGTGAAAAAGGGAGGATGAAGTAATGAAATATTTTATTAAAATGGTTCGTGGGACACGAACCAAGGCAAATGAATATTATACTGTATAAAACTAAGAATAGAATTATTAATGTTGAAGCTACAGTAGTGCAAAAGCTGAATATAGCTGTACCGACAAACGGGCCGTATATCGTTTGTCGGCGGCTTTTTTGGTTACTTTTTTTCCGCAAAAAAAGTAACATAAGAAAATTGCGGGTAAAATAATCTTATTGATGCTGTACAAAGCTTTAAAGCTCAGACTGACAACTTTTCGAAATGTTGGAGTGGTAGCTTTTTGTCATGTTGAGCCTGGCGAAACGTGGCAAAAAGCGGCGATGATTAATTATTGATAGAATTTAAACGCTTCTATTATTTTTCAATATCCATTTGTTGTATCAAACCATTGTTGAAAGTATAGATATGCTTTACAATTCCATCGAAAACAATAGTGCCTTGCAGATCTTTTACTGTTTGCTGTACTTCTACTTCTACGCGACCATCGGGGAGTTGTGTAATGTTAATAGGCTCTACAATGGGATCGACCTCTTTCCATTGCCTTGTCCAGTACTCTCTCAGTTCATCATGACCGGTTACATAACCGCCCTCCCAACCGTTTGACCAATGTACATTGGGTTGCAGTAAGGATAATACGGTATCAATATCACGGGCATTGAAAGATGCGTAGGCTTTTTGGAGGAGTTGTTGGTATTGCAAAGAGATAAATTTTAGAAAGCCGAAGTTACATGTTTACTGTTGTTGGTGAGGCGATCAACAACAGCCGAAAATGATCTTATTGATGCTGTACAAACTTTGAAGCTTTCGCCTCACAGCCGGTGGGGCTGCGCATTTTTGTCGAATCCTCTTTTAAAATAAAAATAGGATCAATAAACTCTATGCCCGTTAAAGCTGGTAAGGTATGTTCCTGTAACCGTTTGCGTACTGGAAGATGATTGTGAAGCTTGCACAATAATGGCTTCTCCTGTAGTTAATTTTTCATCCATAGATACCTGTGTAGTTAATGTGCCCGAAAAGCCGGCAGGAACAATGGTTTGCGATCTGCCAACAGCAGTGGCAAAGGAACCTGCACCAATAATAGTAATAATAGGATAAGCAGTAGCGTTAGCAGTTACCGACCATACCAAGGTAACATCAAAATGATAAACACCGGCAACGGGCGCTACATAACTAGATGTGGTGGTATTAAAATAAAGCCCATCATTATAATCGTAGGTAGGGAAGCTAATAGTATAATAAGCGCTTCCGCTAAAGATAGATTGATTAGAGTTTGCATAAGCTTTAAATCCCTTGAAATAGGCGGGTAGCGCTTGCCAGGTAGCATTTCCAAATTCATCGCTGGTTAATACATCTCCATAATCAGGTGTGCCTATTTTCAACTTTACGGTACCTTCTACATCCAGTTTTGCTGCAGGAGTAGTAGTGCCAATACCTACATTATTAAGCGTATCCAGCGTTATGGCTGCTAAGCCGTTATTGGTAGCAAAATTAAGATTGTCTTTTGTATGGGTTTGCACATACGCATTATGCGAAGCAACATAAAAACCCACTCGTGTAGTGCTATCGGCACTTTCCTGCGTAATACCTAACCCATTTACCCTGACAGTAAATTTATTGATAGGTGCTGCAGTTCCAATACCAACGTTTTGTGCTTGCGCTGTTAAAATAAAAAGGAAACCGGGGATAAATGTAAAAAGCAGTTTCATGTTTTTTTTCTTAAATCTAATTCTTTAAAATGAATTTTTATAGCAACGAATGAGATTTCAATTGCTTTGCTGCAAGTGCTTTTGATCTATTAAACAGGATGGTTTTTTTGATGTAAGTTCTCTTAATTCGAATTGCAAACAACAATAAAAGCCTTCGCCTCCACAGCCGCGGGGCTGCGTAACTGCAACGGCGCTGCTTCTGCTTCTTTGAAAAAAATATGCTGCGCATTTTTTTCAATACCGCCTGTGGTGGCACCGAAACAAAAGAGGCACCTTATGCAGTTACTGGTGAAAAAGGGAGGATGAAGTAATGAAATATTTTATTAAAATGGTTCGTGGGACACGAATCAAGGCAAAGAGACTTTCTTTAAGGCTGCATTAGCAGCCTTTTAGTAGGTTTGTATAAATTATAATCTATGACCTTTATACACTTTACACTTGTTACTACTTTATTCTTTTCTTTGAATGCTTCTGCACAAAATGACACATCAAAATTATCTCAATCTAAAGAAAAGTTAATCAATGCAGTTTGTGATTGCATTTCCAAAACCGATACCAACTCTGTCAATAATAATAATGATGCAGAACGAATGCTCACAAAATGTGTAACGGATAATTTAGACATGCTTATAGGATATGCGCAGGAAAAAACAAAAAAAGATATCTCTAATCTTACAGAAGAAGATCTTAAAAGTGTAAGTAAGGAAGTTGCTGCCTTAGTTTATTCAAATTGTCCTGCAATGGCCGCCATGGTTCATCGTGTAAAATCTAAAAACAAATAGCATTAAAAAATTGAATTACATGGTCTAACAGGTATATAGTTACCTCAGGCGACCAACAACGGCGGAAGCATCAGTAAAAAAGGGGGTAAAGCAAGATATCTTGCTTTACCCCCTTTTAATTTTTTAATAATTTAAAATTTATTTTACAAAGATAGAGTATGCAGAAGAAGTGTTTGTTCCATCAGTAAGATCGGTCCTTACTCCGTTTTTCCAGTAAGCTGCTCTTTCATTACTCATTCCTAATTGATCAGGATAAAAGCCACCACATATATACATATCATTTCCTGAAAAACACATGGAATAAGCATATCCGCGTTCCGTATTAGGATTTGCCAGGTTATTTATAGTGCCGTTTTTCCAATATGCAGGAATGGCACTACCTGTATAGCCGGCAATGTAAACATCATTATTTACAACACATATTGCTTTGGGTGAGCCTCCATCTCCTCCTGCAAGGTTAGTTGCAATTCCGTTTTTCCAATAAATGGAATGCGGTGTTTGATTTAAACCAGACTCGTCTCCCACAACATATACATCATTACCTACCACGCAAATTGAATTAGCATTGCCATAATTATCTACAAAAGGCAGGTAAACCGGTACGCCGTTTTTCCAATAAACGGGTTTACCATCAACCGATGTGCCAACTACATACACGTCATTACCTACCACTTGTATGGCTCGAGCCTGCAATCCATTTTGTAAAACAGTTTCCACACCGTTTTTCCAGTATTTGGCAACATAATCTGCTCCTCCTCCGTCTTCGTATCCTACTACATAAAAATCGTTACCCGATATATAAGCAAATCTTGCATCACCACTTTGATGGTCGGCGACAGAAAGCCTGGTAGGTGTTCCGTTTTTCCAATACTTAATTATTTCTCCTTCGGCACCGGCTATATAAATGTCTGTATTGGTAACAATTATTCCTTTTGCTTGTGCAAAAGAGCCTGTATGCGTAAGACTGTCGATAGTGCCGTTTTTCCAATAAGTGGCAACATTATTGGAAGTGCCTGCAATATACACGCCGCTTTCAACAGTGCCGCCAGAACCGGGCGGGTTGCCGGTGTCACTATTTTTGCTGCAACCGGTAAACATAATTGCTGCCAGCAATACAGCGATAAGGTTTTTTGGAGAGATTGTTTTGATGCATTTGAAATTCATAATCAGTTGTTTTAGTATAATAATAATGAGAGTGCTATCACATCCTTATAAGATATTTCTTTTTTCAAAGAAAGGTTGGGTTAAAAATAAATTGAATTATATTATGTGAAGTTTTTATTAATAAAAAAAGCCCTCATCTTTCGATGAAGGCTTTACCTTATAAACATTCCTCAACCTTATTCTTTGTTCTTTTTGGCTTTTGGCGTATCATCTACTACGAAACCCCAATCACCAAGCGCTTTGGGATTGTTAGTGTATTTACCTTTTAAAAGATTTTTACTTGCTATCACAATGCCGTTAATTTCAGTAAGCATGGCATCTCGATCCCGATAAGCCTTTTCGGCATCCTTAGCCAATTGCTCCGCTTCTTCGTGCTTGGCAAGACAGGTGTTAATTTTTGGACCGGTAACCGCCCAATCTAAACCATCTTCTAAAGAAAGTAAAATAGAAGCGTTACCATCTGCCTGGTGTTTGGTGTACACGTTTTCAGCCAGTTTAAGAGATTCTCTTGCATTTGTAGAAAGCACTACCCTGCCTTTTGTTTTTGTAGCCATGAAATTTAGTTTTAATTGTTAGTGAATGGATCTAAAGATCAAGTTGATCAAACTACAGATAGTAAAAGCAACTGACACGCTGCGATAGCTGATACGAAAAAGGTTGACATTTATCTAAGAAATGTACATTTTAACAGTAAAGTTGCCGGTTCTTATGATGAAGTTGCAGAGTTGTGCATGCAAGTCGTGGACTTTGACGATAAAGTCGGTGGTTTTATCGTCAAAGTCGGTAAGTTTTGCTATCAAATTCCCACTGTGATAGTAAAAGTCGACGACTTTTGCGATAAAATCGTGGGGTTTGATATCAAACTCTACGATTTGTGCGATGAAAACGTAGTTTTTTGCGTGAAAGTGGAAATTAGAAGCATTTGTATTTAAAAGAAGATATAGAATAGTATACTGTATAAATTATAAGAGCAGAATTATTGATGTTGAGTTTACAGTAGTACAAAAGTTACATCAGGGAACCAACCCCAAAAAGGGATGTAATCTTTTTCGGGCGGCTTTTTTTGGTTACTTTTTTTTCCGCAAAAAAAAGTAACAGAAAAGAATTGCAATTTATTGATGATGTTTGAAGTTTGAAGCTTTCGCCTCCTCTGCCGGCGGGGCAGCGTAACTTCAACGGCGCTGCTTTTGCTTCTTTGAAAAAAATATGCTGCGCATTTTTTTCAATACCGCCTTCGGCGATACCGAACCAAAAGAGGCGCCTTATGCAGTTACTGGTGAAGATGCGAAGAAGAGGTAATGAAAATGTATTTTATTAAAATGGTTCGTGAGACACGAACCAAGGCGAATGGTTCTTGGACACGAACCAAGGCGAAGGAAATAATTATTATTTTTTATCCTTTGATTTAATAACCACACCAAAAGATTTATTTGAAACCTTATAATCTTTTTTTAATTGCTCTTTACTAATAACTTTTAGTTCTATAAAATTATCATCATTAATACTGTAAAGGTCTCCTTCATAATTATCTTCAAGAACTTTATCATTTAATATATATGTTACTTTCTTTTCAATTTCTAAAGAAGTGATTGAGTTTTTGTAGTCTTCCGATTTCAATTTAAAATAATTCCAATAAGCATCTCTTGCAAATTCTTTTGTATAAATATAAATTAAGCCATTCTTTGCGTCTTTTCCGCCTAGCCTAATAGCATTTGAATCTTTAAATACTCTTACTAAAGCAATCTCATTTTGCGTAAGTCCTGAATTTTCTAAAAAACTTTTGTTAGTACGTATATCATCCAGGAAGTACATAGGTTCATCAGGAGCAAATAATTGTATTGAATTATTTTTATTGAAAACACTATAACACGAAATAAACACGTCAATAGCATCTACAGGGCGATTTAAATAATACGCTTCATCTAATGGGTATTGTGGCTTTTTATTTACATCGATTTTTAGAAAAAAAGAAATAGTATCATTTGTATATGTCCAATAATCTGAACAACCTCGTGAAGACCATTTAAAAAGTGGTTCAGGATACTGCTTAATTAAATCTTTCAGTAATAAATTATTCAAATTAATAGGAGTACCATCAGGAAGTTTTCCTACAAATTGTTTAGTAAGTCTAAATTTACTTATATAACCTTCATTTGGGTCTTTTTGAAAAATTATGCCGGGATATTGTTCTGTGTAATAACCTTTGCCATTTGTATAACGAGAATCTCCGCCACTCCCACATCTTTTTCCGAAATCCATTTCCTCTATAGCTGTCTCTTTTAAATCTTTATATGATGACTGTAAGTTGCTTAAAGTTGTTTTGCACAAGCAAAATTGATTGATAGTTATTTTTTTCTCCAATAAACTATCTATTTCATTTGTAGAATTGGTTTGTGATTTTGATTGCGTAAAGCAGAAGAATAAAGCTGATAATAAAACTACTTGCTTCATGATTGTCTGGATTGTATTTTACGATTGAAGATATGATAAGATGAGGAAGAAAAATATGGAGTATAATATTGCTTAATAGAATTTTTCCCTACAAGTGAGTGACACAACGATGCTCCACAAAGAACAAATGCCCACTTCCCAAAAACAAAAAAGCGAAGCTTTTTAAAACTTCGCTTTCAATAACTATGCAGTGGAAATTATACCAGCATGGTAACCGGGTTTTCCAAATACTTTTTCAATGTTTGTAAAAAGGCTGCACCAACGGCGCCATCAACACTGCGGTGGTCGCAGCTAAGGGTAACTTTCATAAAGCTGCTTACACCAAAACCATCGCCTTTTTTCACTACGGTTTCTTTAATAGCGCCTACAGCCAATATAGCGCTGTTCGGCGGGTTAATGATGGCAGTAAAATGTTCAATGTCCATCATTCCCAAATTAGATACGGCAAATGTGCCACCGCTGAATTCAGCAGGCTGTATCTTTTTATCTTTTGCTTTTTGATATAAAGCTTTTGCATCGGCAGCGATCTGCGACAATGATTTCTGGTCGGCAAAACGTATCACCGGAACGATCAATCCATCCGGCAATGCTAATGCAGAACCAATATGTATGTGCTGGTTATGACGAACCGTATCGCCCAGCCAGCTGCTGTTTACATCAGGATGTACACGCAATGCCATAGCGCAGGCTTTGATCACCATATCGTTGAACGATACCTTTACCGGGCTTACTTCGTTTATCGCTGCACGGGAGGTAATGGCATTGTCCATATTTATTTCCATCGTTAGATAGAAATGCGGCGCTGTGAACATGCTTTCGCTTAAGCGGCGGGCAATGGTTTTGCGCATTTGCGTAACAGGCGTATCGGTAAAGCCTTCCTGTCCAACCGGTGCAAAGGCTTGTACAGCTGCAGCCGGTTTACCTTCTGCCGTTTGACGTTTCTCGTCTGCAGGCTTATAGCTATCAACATCTTTTTTAGTAACTCTCCCATTATCGCCACTCCCGGTAACTTTAGAAATATCTATTCCTTTATCGGCGGCTAATTTTTTTGCAAGAGGAGAGGCTTTTATTCTTCCGTTAGAAGATGGGGCAGGTTCAGCGGTGGGTTGTGGTGCGGATGGTGCAGGTGTTGCTGTTTGTGCGGCGGGAGCTGCGGTGGCTGCAGGTGCAGCGGCGGCATTATTGGCTCCTGATTTTTCTGCGGCTACATAAGCGCTGACATCAGTTCCGGGCTTACCGACTATCGCAATGATGTCGTTTACCTTAGCGGCTTGTCCGGCTTCTACACCTACATATAATAAAGTGCCTTCTTCGTACCCTACTACTTCCATCGTAGCTTTATCGGTTTCCACGTCGGCTAATACATCGTCTGCTTTTACCGCGTCGCCTACTTTTTTATTCCACGATACGATCTTTCCTTCTGTCATAGTATCGCTTAACAGCGGCATTCTTATTTCTTTTGCGCCGGCGGGTAAGGCAACTTTTGCAGCAGCAGGAGCGGCGGTTGGGGCTGCTGCCGGAGCCGGAGTGGCTGCAGGTGCAGCGGCGGGAGAAGCCTGTGCGGCATCGCCACCTAATAATCCTTTATAGTCTTCGCCTTCTTTACCTACAACAGCTAAGATGCCGTCAACCTTGGCGGCTTTGCCTTTTTCAACACCAATATATAATAAAGTGCCCTCTACATAATTTTCGAGCTCCATGGTGGCTTTATCGGTTTCTACATCGGCAAGAACGTCGCCGGGTTTTACCTTGTCGCCAACTTTTTTATGCCATTCAGAAATCACACCTTCTGTCATGGTATCGCTCATAAGGGGCATTCGTATTACTTCAGCCATAATATTCAGGGATATTTTTTATAAATGAGGTTCGAAATTACTGCAAATCTGTTGGAAAACCCAAAGGTTATAATGGTAACGTTTCCGAAGGGAGAAGGCAAGGAGTTAAGGAGGCATTGAGGCAGCAAGGTTAAAGAGCCAATAAGGCAACAGGGAAAGGCAAAACTTGTTGCCTCGTTGGCTTAGTGCCTGCTTTTAAAAATCCAATTCTAATCGTAATCTATCCTTGAGCTCTTTTACTAAGGGATATTCTTCAATAATGCGGAGGTATTGTTCTTTGGTATTTAAAGGTCGGGGTTCTTCTTTGCCTGTTTTTTCTCTTTCTATTACCTGTATTTGATACGTAAGCAAGCGGTTGCCGAAGTAATCCTGTAAGTAAACGATCAGCTCTGCCCGTTCATTTTCAACAAAGCTTTTATGTATTTCGCTTTCTGTAATGATGTTAATGGAATTTTCATCTATTACTTTCAGCGTAGCTAATTTAAAATTGGTAACAGCAGAGTGATTTTTTCTTTCTCTTAATTTTTCAATGAAGATGCCCCAGCAGGCATACAACTCTTCTTCGGTTAATTGTTTGGCTAATGTATTGTTGCTTTTATTTTGCTGCGCAACTTTATTGCGGATGGCTTTTAAAGAAGATAACCCGGCACTGGTAGCTGGTTGTTCGGTAGCAGCAGTTTGGGGTTTCGACGTTTCAAACTTAGGAGCAGGAATTGATGATTCCTTTGGTTGTTCAATAATTAATTTAGCTTCATTTTGAGAAGGCTTAACACTTGTTGCCTTGTTACCTTCCTGCCTTGTTGCCTCTCTTATTGGCAACGCTCTAAATGCTACTGCCTTTGTTGAATCAATCAGTTTTTTTTTACTTACACCGCCTTCGTTGCTTACCAATTCCAATGCCTGCTGCAAATAGCAAAGCTTGATGATGGTGAGCTCTACATGCAACCGTTTGTTGCGGGCTTGCTTGTAATTAATGCCTGCTTCGTTTAAAATATTTAAAGCACTGATGATATAAGAGGGCGCAATTTTTTGTGCTGTTTGCAAATACTTTTGTTTAAAGTCTTCTGCTACTTCTAACAGCATGGCAACTTTCGCATCTTTACTTACCAATAAGTTGCGGAGAAATTCTGCAAAGCCTTCCAATACGGTGTCACCTTCAAAGCCTTTACGGTTTATTTCGTCGTACATCAGCATAGCATCTGCTAAATTCTGTTGCTGCAGGCTATCCAATAATTTAAAATAGTAATCTTCATCTAAAATATTAAGATGCTCTAAGGTGTTTTGATAAGTGAGTTGTCCGCCGGTAAAGCTTACGATCTTATCCATGATGCTGAGCGCATCTCTCATACAACCTTCGCTCTTTTGCGCAATGATGTGCAATGCAGATTTTTCAGCAGTTACTGCTTCTTTGTCACAGATCTCCTGCAGATGCTCAACCGTATCATTGTTGGTAATACGTTTAAAGTCGAATATCTGGCAACGACTTAAAATGGTTGGAAGTATTTTATGTTTTTCTGTTGTTGCTAAGATGAAAATGGCATAAGGCGGCGGTTCTTCCAACGTTTTTAAAAAGGCATTGAATGCAGAAGCGCTTAACATGTGCACCTCGTCCACGATATATACTTTGTATTTACCGGCTTGTGGCGCAAAGCGAACCTGTTCTACCAATGAACGGATATCATCTACGGAGTTATTGCTTGCCGCATCCAGCTCATGTATATTTAAAGAGATGCCTGCATCGAACGAAACACAGGAGTTGCAAGTGTTGCAAGCTTCGCCGTCTTTTGTCTGGTTTTCACAATTGATCGTTTTAGCTAATATTCTTGCACAGGTTGTTTTACCAACGCCACGTGGACCGCAAAACAAAAAGGCGTGTGCCAGCTGATTATTTTTGATGGCGTTCTTTAAAGTGGTGGTAATATGCGCTTGTCCTACAACAGTAGAAAAATTTTGCGGACGATACTTACGTGCTGAAACAATGAATTTATCCATACAATGATTGCAAGTTAATAAAAACAATGAGAGTTCTTATTAGTGTTTTTCCTGTTACTTTTTTTGCGGAAAAAAAGTAACCCAAAAAGCCGCCGACAAACGATATACCGCCCGTTTGTCGGTACAGCAATACTCAGCATTTGTACTACTGTAAACTCTACATTGGTAATTCTACTCTTAGATCTAGAGAGAATTACATTTATTGAAAATTATAAAATCAGAAAACACTAATTAGAAATATTACACCATTGGATGGCGCTTAAACTCTTTCATTCTGTCAAATAAATAGCGATACGTAGTAAGGTTGCGATTGCGAAATACATCTCCAAGGCTTTCGGCAACATTTATCATTTTAGGATTAAAATCGCCAATCCATTGCATCTCATACTCGCTATAAGGTGATTGGTTGGTGATAATATATTTATTAGAGGCTTCAACAATAATATAGTTGTCAACTCCTTTGCCCTGCCATTCGGGAACTACTCCGAAAACAATACCGGTGAGTTTTTTATTGGGCTTGTTTTTCTTCACCCAGAGAAATTTTAGTTTGTGCAACAGATCGAATTTTCCATTCAGATATTTAAACCATTGATTGAGATCGGGCAAGTTTATAAAGATCGCAATAGGTTCGTCTTTATGATATGCATACCAAATTATTTTTTCATCCATTACCGGCTTCATGGTCTTAAATAAAATAACAGCCTGTTCTTTTGCCATTTGTTTTAAGCCGCCATGCCCTGCCCATGCTTTATTATAAACGGTTACAAAATCCTGTGCAAATTTTTCCAGCTGGCTTTTATCAATATGCTTTGATGAAAAATCGGGATCGTTAGAAAATTTTGCATGACGATCATATATCTTTTTTGGAAAAGGCTTTTTGGGATCCATGCCAAAGCAAACCTGTCCAAAAAAAGGTTGAAAACCATAATCTTCAAATAAGGCAACATAATATGGCGGATTATAATTCATGCAATACAAAGGTTCATCATGTCCTTTGGTAACCAATCCCCACCAACGATCACGCTCACCAAAGTTGATAGGTCCGTCCATTGCTTCCATGCCATGTTGGATCAGCCAATGCTTGGCATTGTCGAATAAAAGATCAGCGGCATCCTGGTTATTGATGCATTCAAAAAAACCAATACCGCCAACAGGTACATCATCGCCTTTGTTCCGGTATTTTTTATTTGCGTATGCAGCAATGCGACCGATCAATCTCCCATTATCATCCTTTAATACCCAGCGGGCAGTTTCGCCAAAACGATATGCTTTGTTCTTCTTGGTATCAAATACTTCGTTGATGTCTTTATCCAAAGGACGTATCCAGTTGGTGTCGTTCTTGTATAGCTCCACAGCAACCTGCAAAAATTCTTTTGCAGTTACTTTATCATTTACAGGAATCAATTGCATGAGTGCAAAAATAATTGTAATTGTGAGAACGAGGGTGCAATAGCAATATACCTGACCGGTGAAATTTAGTTTCCTTTATTGCTTTTACTTGAATCCATGTATTGCTTTTGCATCATTGCTCTTTTTTCGGCTTCTGCTTGTGCTTCCACTCTATGTTGAGCAGTTGAAATTACATCTACGATATCTACATCAAAAACCAGGTTTTCGTTCGGCTTGATATCGGCTCCGGCTCCTCTTTTACCATATGCTAAAGAAGAAGGAATAAATATTGTTGCTTTTGCTCCTTTTTTCAATAAAGGCAAAGCATCTAACCATCCTTCTATTACTTGCCTGTCTTCAGGTTTCAGATCAACTGAAAAGGCGTCTGTATGTTTAAATGAAGAATCTATATTTGAATCGAAAACTTTTCCTGTTGACATAGACCAACCTTTGTATTTTACTTTTGGAACTACACCAGTGTCCAATAAATTGCCTTCTCCCGGATTAATGATGTGTACATAAGTACCCTTGGGCGCTTTAACAGTAACTATATTATTCTTGGCTAAATAATCAGTAATGATCTTATCATCTTTAATCATTTGTAGCGATTTGTAAATAGAATCTTTAATGGACATCGCTTCCGCCAACTTTTTTTGTGCGCTATCTACTTGCTGTTGTGTTGTATAAATATTTACGATCTTATAAGTAGTTACTAAAAATTGTCCTTTTTTTATAAACGATGGAACATGGGGATTATTCTTAATAATAATATCAGTAGGCATTTTTACAATAACCTTATCTCCCTTTCTAACTTTTTTAAAGATCAAAAAATAGTCAGCGGGAATATTTGTAGAGTCTAATTTACCCATTTGACCCCCTCTTTCTTTTGAACTCATCAGGATAGTATCCGTTTGAGCATCTTTATAAAATTGATCTACCTGTATTTCAAAGAAATTGCCATACATCAATTTTCTGCCTTGACCATTTGAAATTATCTGGTATAGCATTCCATTTTTAGACTTTTGAAATGCGGTGGTTTTTGCCTGTGAAAAGCCATTGGTATTAGCAAACAGGGTTATTGCAAAAAATATAGATAGCGTGATTGCTTTTTTCATATTTATAAATAACAATTTAAAAAATAAGGTTAAGAGCGGCTAAAATATGAAATACTTTATATTCTATGATTTTTCCTCCGTAAAAATTGTGAATATCTATAATTACAATAAAAAAACTATACTTTAGAATTATCAAAACTGATCATAACAATGAAAAAGCTTTTATTCTCTATCATTTTAGCAATCCCTTTTGTTACCAACGCCCAGGACGTTAAAATAAAAAAACACGACGTATTTGTAAATGACACTTTGTATTGTAAAATAAACGGCATCAATGTAGAAGATCCTATTGACGATGACATGGTATTTGTTATCCTTTCATTACAGGGAACGCCACTTGTACGAACAACAAGAATAGATACCAGGCTGTTAAAAGTCGAATTTCTTTCAGATGCCAGTAAAGTAAAAGTCAAGAAGGTACAGCGCTTTCCTATAGCGGATGAAAAAGAAATAATCAAACGGTTGTACGAAGCCAAAGTGCTGCAAGGCGATACGATCAATGAAGCCGGCAAGCAGCTTTTTATTTCAAATGCCAATGCACCTACCGGCATGATACAACATGATAAAGAAACTATTGCATTTACTGAAGCCTGTTTAAACGATAACGATAAAAAGAATCGCTTACTCAATTAATAAAGACGCGACCAGCATACTGCCATTCGTATTCAACCGAACATTATAAATGCCGGGTATTAATTTATTGATTTCATAAACAGTCAATGTATTGTACCCTTTAACAAGTGTAACTGTTTTTGTAATGGCATTTTTTCCTGCAGCATCCGTTATGCTGATAATTCCTTTTTGGTTGGTTGCTGATGAAAGACTTAACTGCACAAAGCTTTTTGCCGGATTAGGCGATAACTTCAACGCAATAGCAGCAGGCTGAATAGATAACTGCACAACCTTACTATATCTTGATGAGCCATCTTTATCAATAAACTTTAAACGATAATAAACTTTATCAGCATTGAACTGCAAGGTTTCGTCCTGGTAAGTATAGGAGTTATAGATCACTGAATTTTTTGCTGCAACGGAATTAATAAATGCAAAGTTTACTCCGTCATAACTTCTTTCAATGCTTGTAGAAGAAGCATTCACTTCACTAGCAGTTGCCCATTGTAAATCAGCAGCAGCATTATAAATGTTCCCGGTAAAATTTAAGAGTGTTAACGGAACAGTGATTTCTGTATTTTCATAAATAGCAATATCATCTATATAGCCTCTAAAATCGCCTGTTTCGGCAGGATGATCATAGCCGATCAATATGCGTGCAATCGTTTTCCCGCTGATCGTTTGACCGATGTTTGAAATAGTTCGTTCCCATGAATTCACCGTTCCTCTTCCTGCAGATGGACGCATGGCAATGCCATTGATATCGGTAGTACCGTAAGTACTCATGCGGGTTCCATCAGATAATAAGAGGTCAACAGAAACATAACGGGCAAGATCGGATTGAGGGTATGTCCAAAAGCTTAACGTAGTATTGGCATCAACAGGAATGTTTACATCAAATGCCCTGAAATAAAAAGAAGAAGTAACAGCAGAATTATCTCTTCCGGCATAGCGTAGTGAATAGCCACCGATATGACTTAATTCATCAACAGTACCCAGCTCCGGGTTGCCGTTTCCAAGATAGCCGATAACGTTAGTGGGTGTCATGGTTGGTTCCGGTGAATCTGTCCAGGAAAGTTGCGCATCATATTTTTGTTCAACACCTGTTCTAAACCAAATAGGTCCAGCAGAATAAGGAATAGAAACATATTTAGTAACAGTTTCGGTTCCATTAATGGCTTTAGTGGCTTTGCCAACCAATCGCAAATAAAAATCGGGAGAGATATAAGTGCCGTCTGCACTGGCGGTTAAAAAATATTGATTGTTAGGAATGGAGTAATAACTATCTGCCATTTTCGCAATAGCCGTTCCTTCATCGTATTCGTCAAACATAGCAACATACATATTGCCAATACCGCTTTGTTTTATATTGTAAACCTGGCGTTGAAAGAATTCTCCTTTATTTCTCGGTATCTGGTTTTGCGAGCCGCCATTAAAATTCGACCATGAGAAACCGGGGAATGCTACAGGTTGATAGAGAAGATTGTTATTATTGCAATATGCCAGGTCGGGAATTAATTGCTGTGTTTTAAAATTATCTGCCGAAGTACTATCATTGAATCTTCCAACGCTCCAAGGAGAGATCATATCATAACTGGCATACACATTATTGAATCCCGTTTTTGAATCATTGTCAGACGTACGCCAGTGCGTAGGCACACCACCAATTACAAAACACCCATTGTTCTTGAACCAATTGATCACATCTATACATTGCGAGGCATCCCCCGGACGATCGGTAAACCCAAAGCCCCACAAACAAACTACCGGCTTGCCATTTTGATGTACATAATAAGGTGATGATGTTAATTGTAATTTACCCACCATATTATTTTGCCAATCGGTTTTAATAGAATCGAATTTCGTTACATCCAATCCGCTGATATCATACATTAAATAAAATACACGCTGATATTTTTCTGCTACCCGTTTTATTCTTGCAGCAACGCTATCCCTGTTTGCTTTAAAAACTCCGTCAAAGGTTTCGCCGATAAAACGTTGTAACGCCACACCATCAATGCCGTATTGCTGCATCCAATGAAACTGCGTATCAATTACATCCTGTTTATAAGAAGAAAATAATTTTGCAGCAGAACCATCTCCTAAGTTCCCTAAGCCTGTTTGAAATAGGGAAGAAGTAGCATAACCCGAAACATCAGGATATGCTTCAAATGTAACAAAATTGGGAGCCGGCGCTCCTGCATTACTTTGGTATGTTCCGTTGCTCCAATGCTTCCATCTTGCAACTGCAGAACCATCTCCATAACAATTGAACCACCCTTGATAACCACAAATAACTTTACTGGTTACAGATTGTGCAACAGGCGCCGTTTGTGCGTTGGCGTTACAGAGAAACAATAATGCAATAGGAAGTAGTGTAGAGAATTTTCTCATACGGTGTTGTTTATAATGTTAGCGTTAAACTATAAATGTAAGTTAGATTATAGAGCAAGTAAAAAAATCTTTATCGTGTAATTTTTACGTCAAGTCTTTTTTGTATATTTACAATACCTCACTCGTAATAAAATTTACCAACTATGGCAGAAAAAATTACTATGGGGAACGATGGCAAACTCATGGTTCCCAACTATCCTGTTATACCATTTATTGAAGGCGATGGTATAGGGCCTGATATCTGGAAAGCAAGCGTGCGTGTATTTGATGCAGCAATTGCAAAAGCATACAATGGAGAAAAAAAGATAGAATGGAAAGAAGTATTGGCCGGCGAAAGAGCATTCAATGAAACCGGTAGCTGGATGCCTGATGAAACCATGCAGGCATTTAAAGAATATGTATTGTCTATTAAAGGACCTTTGTCAACGCCGGTTGGTGGCGGCATTCGAAGTTTAAATGTTGCACTAAGACAAGAGTTAGATCTATATGTTTGTTTACGCCCTGTAAAATATTTCGAAGGTGTTCCTTCGCCGATGTGGCAACCGGAAAAAGTGAACATGGTCATCTTCCGGGAAAACACAGAAGATATTTATGCCGGTATTGAATACATGACCGGGACACCCGAAGCTATCAAGCTGCGTGATTTCTTAATAAATGAAATGGGCGTTAAAAAGATCCGTTTCCCCGAAACCACATCGTTTGGTATTAAACCTGTGAGTAAAGATGGAAGTGAACGATTGATTCGTGCTGCTATCAAATATGCTATTGAAAATAAACTGCCATCGGTAACAATTGTTCATAAAGGAAATATTATGAAGTTCACCGAAGGCGCCTTTAAACAATGGGGTTATGAACTGGCAGAACGTGAGTTTGCAGGTGAAGTGTACACCTGGCAACAATGGGAAAAAACAAAAAAGGAAAGCGGTGAAGCTGTAGCAAATGAAGAAATGAAACTATCCTCTATTGGTGGTAAAGTAATTATTAAAGATGCTATTGCCGATAATTTTTTACAACAGGCTTTATTGGCGCCACAGGATTATTCCGTGATTGCAACATTGAATTTGAACGGTGATTATATAAGCGATGCATTAGCGGCACAGGTTGGCGGTATTGGTATAGCGCCGGGTGCTAATATTAACTACAATACCGGGCATGCTGTGTTTGAAGCCACACATGGTACGGCACCTCGTTTTGCAAACACGGATACCATGAACCCATCGAGTGTGATCTTGAGTGGAGTGATGATGTTTGAATACATGGGCTGGCGTGATGCGGCTGAATTAATTACCAATTCTTTGGGCAGAACCATTCGCAACAAAACGGTGACGATCGATTTTTATAACTTGATGAAAGAAGGAACGCTTTTAAAAACGAGTGAGTTTGCGGATGAGTTAATTAAGAATTTGTAAATAAGATCTTGTAACGAACATTTGTGCTACTATTAAGCATTGTTGTGTCACTCACTGTATCGGCATATTTTCATTCGTCTTTTATTACAGCGTAGCTATTTACCCGTAGCTTTTAACCCACATTCCAGCCAATGTTTATATTCATTCACATCAGGCGTATAACCAACCGGATTGGTTAATAGCTTTTCATCATTGCTGATAATGGCGTATAAAGGCTGAGAGTTTTGTTTGAAATTTTCTGTTTCAAACGTTGCCCATTTATCGCCGTAAGTAACAATCTCTTTTTCTGTTCCGCCAACGGACTTATAAGTAAACTGTTGATCAGATGGCAATGGTTTTTTGTCATCTACAAATAGAGAAATAACAACAAACCTGTCTTGCATTAATGCATGAACATCCGATTGGCTCCAAACATTTTCTTCCATTCGGCGACAGTTTACACAAGCGTATCCTGTAAAGTCCAATAAAATGGGTTTATTTTCTGCTTTTGCCACTTTTAATCCTTCTTCATAATCATGGTACGCAGTACTATGTAATGGCGGCAAGAAACCACTAATCAAGGAAAGAGGAAGTACTTTCAGCAATCCTAAAAAGAGATAAACTGTAAATGCGCCTGATATGCCCGCAAGAGATATTCTTCCCTTAGTTAATTTTTTAATTGGCGAATCATGCGGAAATTTTATTTTTCCCAATAAATAAAGCGTCAAACATATTCCGATGATGATCCAGATGCCGATAAAGATTTCCCTTTTTAAAATTCCCCAATGTTCTACCAAATCAGCATTAGATAAAAACTTAAAGGCAAAAGCAAGTTCTAAAAATCCCAATATTACTTTAAATGAATTGAGCCAGCCACCCGATTTCGGCAATTTGTCTAATAAATTAGGGAACATTGCAAACAATGCAAAAGGCAATCCGAATGCAATGCCAAAGCCTGCCATTGCTGCTGTTAATTGAAAAGCGCCTCCATGTTGATTAAGCGAGCTAACAACCAATGTTCCTAACAAAGGTCCCGTACAGGAGAAAGAAACGATCGCCAATGTTAGTGCCATGAAAAAGATGCCGATGATATTCCCAATGCCTGCTTTGGAGCCGGCAGAATTAGTAACCTTATCCGGCAAGGTAATTTCGTAATAACCAAAAAATGAAATGGCGAAGAATACGAAAACAAGAAAGAAAAAAACATTCAGCCAGGCATTGGTAGAAATGTTATTTAATATCTCAGGATTATTTTTCTCAATAAAATAAAATGGAACACTTAGTAATACATAAATAAGAAAGATAAAAAAGCCATACAGCGCCCCGTTAAAAATACCTTTGCTTTTATTGCCGGATTTTTTTGTAAAAAAAGAAACGGTAAGCGGGATCATTGGAAACACACACGGAGTCAGCAAAGAGACCAATCCGCCTAAAATTCCCCAAAAGAAAATTTGCCAAAGATTGTTGGAAGAAGTTTCAGTGCCGCCACAGTTACTAACGGGTTTATTAATGTCTATGCTTGGTATTAAAATTCGATTGCCCGATGAAACTGTTGTACCTTCTTGTAAAGCAACAGATAGTTTTTGTTCTTCCGGTGTGAATTTATAATCTTCAGGGTTAACTGCTGCAGTATTCGATACATTATACGATAGAACAAGTTTTAAAGCAGCTATTGTTGAATTGGTCTTTAACTTTTGGACTATTTCAAAATCGTTGGTCAGAACAGTTGCAGATTTATTAAAGACCTTATCATTAATGGATTTGATTGTACCGTTAAGCTGAATTTCTCCTTGTTTTTGTACAGCCAACGAATCAGTAAAATGTATTTGTATGCCATTTATATCTTCTATTTCATTACTCTTTGCATACACATACCAGTTATTGGCTACAGAGGCTTTAAGGTAAAGCTCGTACGTATTATCTGAAATTTTTTGAACAGAGGGATTCCATTTTACATAAAAAGAATCTTGTGCGAATGAGAAGACATGCACTATAAAAAACAGCACTATAAAAACTAATGTTGCTTTTTTTGCTTGCATGATTTATTTGTTGAAATTAATTAACCAAAGTCACCAAGTAGTTATTTACCGCCAACAGTTACACTAAAAGGAATATCTTTTGGCGGTAAACATTGACGATCGTTACATACCATAAACGTAAGGGTGCCTTTAACGGTTGTGGATGCAGCTGCTTTTAGTTTTATCTTTTGTACAAAATCCACTTTCTTTTCGTAATATTTTAATTCTGATCTGAAATTCTCGTCGTACGCTTTTTCCAGCTTGCCTATTTCTTTTACTTTATCAATGGTAGTAACCAACGGATTTTTTGCAAAGACAAAAGATGTAGGAACCGGACCTTCTCCTGCATCTTGTGCGTATATATGCCATTTGTCATCGATTACTGCAGTAATGTGTATCTCGTAGGTTTTATCCGCTATTTTCTTGGCAGAATATGTCCACTTAACAGGATTAATTATTTGCGCATGCGCAAAGGCAGCCACAAAAATTAAAAAGCAAATTAGTAGTGATTTTTTCATTGCGATTTTTGACTCATCTAATTAACGTACGATTAAGCGGATAAGTTGTTAAAGAATATTAAAACAATAAATTCTTTTAATTGATGCCGAATAAATGCGCAAATACTTTTTTACCATCTTCATTACCCAGGCTTGTGCTGGAAGCTCTTTCCGGGTGCGGCATCATGCCAAATACATTTCTTTCTTTATTACAGATGCCTGCAATATTATGTACAGCACCGTTGGGATTGCTTCCCGGTGTTACACTTCCTTTTTCATCGCAATAGCGATAGATGATCTGGCGATGCATTTCCAATTGCTCAATGGTTTTATCATCAGCAAAAAAACGCCCTTCGCCATGTGCCACCGGAATTTTTAATGCGTGACTGCCTTCTGCGGCAGCTTCTTTTATAAATACGTTCTTACTCACAAATTGTTGATGGCTGTTACGCAATAAAACGCCTGGCAACAAGCCACTTTCACATAATATCTGAAATCCATTGCAGATTCCTAACACTTTGCCGCCTTTATTGGCAAATTCAATTACGCTTTGCATCATCGGGCTAAAACGTGCAATGGCACCGCAACGTAAATAATCGCCATAACTAAAGCCACCGGGTAATACGATACAATCATCGGTAGTGAACATGCTTAAATCTTTGTCTTTATGCCAAAGCTCAATTACTTCCTGCTTTAGATCTTTTTGTAAACACTCGATCATGTCTCTGTCGCAGTTACTGCCGGGGAAAACGATTACGCCGAATTTCATCTATTAATTTATTTGATCTCAAAATTTGCCAATGCCAAATTTCAAAATGGTTGAATAATAATATGCTGTACAAGGGAGTGACACAACGATGTTCAATAGTGGCACTTAGCCCGTTGCTAAAAAAATTACACGCAAATTTACAATTAGCTTACGAAATAACTGAAGGCAATTACAAATAAAACAATTATCCAATGTAAAGTAAGGGCAAACCATTTTTTGGTAGGATATAGAAAAGCGCTCGCCATAAAAACTGAGAGCGGAATAGCAGAAAGTATCCAGTGCTGAAATGAATAAGTAGCATTGATGAAGGGAATAAAAACAGCCACCAGGAAGTAGAGAAAAACGAGATTCCAGCTTTTTCGGGTTTGCACCAGCTGCCGCCGCTGATTTTGTTGTATGAAAAACACCCCGACAATAGAGGCAAATAATACAATAATAATAGCCGCCAACGCCCAGCCCGATTGGTGAAATTTGGGGTAACTGACTGCGATTCCCTGGAACTTATACCCTTGCCATTTATCGGTAAGGAAAACATAGGCCAATAAGAAATAATAGGGAGTGATGATTCCCAACAAAGCAATGAGCCACTCTGATAAACGAAAAGGCCGTGTAACGATCAATGCAAATATTATTAATGCAGCAAAAGCTACAGAAGGAAAATAAAAAAATGTTGAAACACCAATCACCATGCCGATATTGAACAATGTTGTTTGTGCATGCGGGTTATTATATAAAGAGCTCATGCGTGCCCAAACCCAAACCAGTAACGTGTTTATAATTAAGGATGCAGATAGAATACTCCACTCTTTAAACAATGATGTGATGAGGAGGTAGCTCATACCCGTTAAGTAATTGGGCTTTTGCAGCAGCTTTTGGTCGGAAACCAATTTGTTGAATGTTATAGCCTGGGTAAACAATAATAAAAATGTTATAAGCGGGTAAACAATTGCCGGCATATTGACCAATTGCATTTTGCGCAGCATTTCTTTAAACAGGAACCCATCGATAGGGTCGATGGAAGGGATTTCGGGGTGCAAAAATATCGGCAACTTTAACAGCAACCCATATATGAAAAGTAAAAAAGTATTATAAGGATTATTAGCCTTGAAGATTCCTGTCACAAAGAAATTTTAATAGTCAATTTTAGCAAAACAAATACTATTGCGGATAGTGCATGGAACGATCACCTGTCTTGCACTTACCTGCTTGCCAAATTTAGGCATAAACTCAAAATCATTATCGGTAGTTTTTAAAAGAGGATTACGGTTGATCACTCCTTCCTGTGTAATAGCGCTTTCCTGCATCAATGTTTTACGACGTCCTATTTCGTTATAAAGCAGGTGAATTTCGCCTGAAACATTGTAGGACAGAAAAGAAAGATAGCTTTCGTCATTGTCTGCACTTTGTTCTTTATGCAAAATGGTATTCCACTCCTGCTTACCGGTACTGTCAATATTTAACACCAACACATTATTATAAAAGTAGCGGGTTGTTTGGTTATAATAAGGGTCGTTGTAGGGGCGATACCAATACATATACGGATTATAATAATAAGGATTGTAACCAAAAGGGCTTCCGTATAAATAATCCCAGCGATTCCATGGATTGGAATAATTATTGGTTTGAGTAGAATAATCTTCCGCCATCAGCACATAACCCCCGTCTTTTTTTACAATCACATTGCGAATGAAAAAGTTATTCAATGCCTGTTTGGTACTTCCTCCCGATTTTATTTCCTGCTTCAACGATTCAGGCAAAGGAGTAAAAATATTATATAGGGGTGTAGTAGTTTGTTTATCCCAAATGTTACAATAAATACCGTCGATATTAGATTGACGTTGATCGTAATAAAATGAGCTGATAAGATAATGCCTGTTGAAATTATCTATTTTTAATTTTATTTCATCCAGGTAATTATCATTTAAGGGCAAGCTCTTCTCCACAAACGAATCGGCATAAGGCATTTTAGTTACCAGGCTAAGCTGACTGATATTTTGCCGGTTGCCTTTCCGGTATGCCTTGGTAAAAACAAGTATGCCATCGTTATCTATCAAATAATCGCTTAATACATTCCTATTATCATCAAACGGCATCGATTCTCTTCCTGCATGCAATAGCGCTAAGCTATCATTGAACAATTTGCTGGCATAATATAGATTACCTTTTTTTTGAAGCACTTTAATAATGATGATCTGCTTTTTATCATCGCTTTTAACAACGTTATAAATACTATTGTCGCCCTCAATTTTTGAAGTATCTAATTCTACGGGATCAGCCAATAATTTTCCTTTGCTGTTTAGTTTGGCGGCCATACAATGAGAAATGCCTTTTTGCTGAAACTCGTAAAACAAATAAAAGAAATCAGGATAAACAACATAGCTCGTTTTTAAAACTTTGCCCTGCATGAAATTGAGCTCGGTAGCGTCCTGCAGCTTCATATCATTATCAAAAACATTGATACTGTAGGTAGATTTGTTATTAGTAAGGATAAGAAAGTTATTATTCATCTTAGCAATAACATCAAACCCTGCAACACGCCCGCTCATTGGTTCCGAATAAGTAATTGTTTGTGCAGGCGCAGAATTTCCCAAAAACACTATAGTAAGTGCAATGAATAAATATCTATATAAAAAATGGCAGCGACTCATGCTATAAAATTACGCCATTATTAAATGTATAAGCAAGGTTTTAATGGTTTATTAAGATTTGATCGAACTGTAATTGAATGAATATGATTTACTGAATAGATGAAGTAACTTTATAATAACAAATAACGGCATAATGAAAACAGTAATAATTGCAGGCGGCACAGGATTAGTGGGGAAAGCGCTTAGCAAAAAACTAACTAAGCGAAATTATAAAGTAATTATTCTGACAAGAAAGATTGCGAATAGCCGGTCAGGAACTTCCGATCTTATTGAATATGCAGAATGGAATACGGAAAATGGAACGATTGACACAACCGCTATTGGCAAAGCCGATTATATTATTAACCTGGCAGGTGCAGGTGTAATGGATAAAAGATGGAACGCTTCATATAAACAATTGATACAGCAGAGCAGGGTAAAAAGTTGCCAATTGATCGTGCAAGCATTAACAAAATATCCAAATAACATAAAAGCTGTGATCAATGCCTCTGCCATTGGATGGTATGGTGCCGATAAAAACCCGGTAGTGCCTTTTGTTGAAACCAATATAGCTGACAATGGATTTTTAGGAGAAACCTGCAAGCTTTGGGAAGAAAGCATTGAACCTGTAACTGCATTAGGAAAACGTTTGGTAAAGCTGCGTACAGGAATTGTATTAAGTAAGAGTGGCGGAGCTTTTCCCGAATTTAAAAGATCGCTGACATTTAGCATTGCCGCCATATTAGGAACAGGAAAGCAAATAATAAGTTGGATCCACATTGATGACCTCTGCAATTTATACATTGATGCTATTGAGAAAGAAGACCTGCAGGGCGTTTACAATGCAGTAGCAGTACAACCGATTTGTAATAAAGACCTGATGCTTGCTTTAGCAAAAAAACTGAAAGGAAAGTTTTTTATCCCGATAAATGTCCCTGCATTTATTTTAAAATTGATATTGGGAGAACAAAGTATAGAAGTATTGAAAAGCGCCACAGTGAGCAATCAAAAAATATTGGACGCCGGTTTTAAATTCTTATACTCAACCATTGATGAGGCATTAAAGGAATTAGTATAATATCAATTACCATATTTTTTTTGAAGATCTTTTTCCAGGTTATTAAATACATATTCATGCTCCTGCTGAATACCGATCTCTTCCATTGGTTGCCAATAAAACCTCGGCGTTAGTACGGAAGTATAAGTGGTTACTCTTGTTAGTTTACAACGGCTATTACCAACTTTATCAAAATAATAAATAGCCTGCTTAAAACCCAACCATTTTCTGCCGATGAGATTATAGCTGATAACGTCCATTTTTAAAACCTTTCCTCTTTCCAGTTGTGTGATCTTTTCTGTAATAGTACCGCCGCCAAAATCAGCATTACTTAATCTTCCGCCTCTGAAATAACATGTTCGTAAACCACCTACTTCTTCTTTTTCCAATACACATTTTGTGGGAATCGGCAGATCAAATTTCAGCAGTAAAGGTTTTTCGGCATCAAGGGTATCTACAGATTTTATTGCATCATAAACCTGTTCCGGAGTATAGTTAAATATTTTTTCGGTTCTTACCTCCATTATGTGCTGCTTATCCTTTTTAAAAAAATGTTCAATAGGCGCAGCAAATAAAAACGGTAACAACGGAATAACCAATACGGAAAGCTTATTAGAATCTTTTATTTCCCTGTATCGTTTGATCAATCGTATAATTACATATCCTAAAAAGATAAGAGGCACTACCAACCCGATGGCCATTACAATACAAATGATACCTGAAAGGCCGGGAATGTATATCCCTATGAGTAAAAGCAAGGTAGTTATAACAGCTCCCAGCAATGCATATTTTCTTGTTTTCATTGTTCCTATTGCCACACCTAAAACCACAGGCAATAAAAGAAACAATACCCAACTGTAATCAACCAATCCTAAAAATAAAAAAGCAATACCGGTGCCAATAAAAATGATGGTAATTGTTATTGAAAGATGAAAGCTCTTGTCGTTAAGTATGTTTTTCACAAAAACAAGATAAACACATTTGAGAAATTACAGGAACAAATTATCTGCTGAACATAAAATAAAATAAAAAACCCTTCACTATATGAAGGGTCTTGTCAATATGAGGGGGTTACAAAACTATAAAGCTATTTGTTTTTCTACCATCATCTTACGCAAGTTGATCAAACCATAACGCATACGACCTAAAGCCGTGTTGATACTGCATTTTGTAAGATCAGCAATTTCTTTAAAGCTTAGATCAGCGTAGTGACGTAAAATGATCACTTCTCTTTGATCTTCCGGTAAAAGGTCGATCATTTTTCTGATGCGGTCGTGACTTTGACCTTGCATCATTGTTTGTTCAGCACTTGGCTCAGAGAAATTCAACACTTCAAAAATGTCATGATCATCGCTGGTTTTGATGCTTGGGTTACGTTTGATCTTTCTGAAATGATCTACACATAAATTGTGTGCAATACGCAATGCCCATGGCAAAAATTTACCTTCATCGGTATAACGACCACTTTTCAATGTGTCAATTACACGGATAAACACGTCCTGAAACAAATCCTCAGCTAAGTATTTGTCTTTAACCAGTAAGTAAATAGATGTGAAAATTTTGTCTTTGTAACGGTTCACTAAAGTAGAAAGTGCGTCTGCGTTACCATCGAGATACAGGTGTACTAATTGTTGATCGGTACAATTGATTAGGCTTTTCATAAATACAAATGTTTGATGTTAGGATTTTGTTTGGATTCCAATAAAAAATAAAGAGGGAAATTTTAGCGAAGGTTGCCTGTGGAAGGCTCTTGGCTTTTCACTTTTATTAGATATTGGAGATGTAAAGATAGTAGCCTTTTTTGAAATACCAAATATTTTTCAAATATTTTTTAAAAAAATTTGTTCAGGGGTGCAATATGCTACAGTACTGGTTATTACTCGACCTGGCAAAAATTTTGAAATTTACAATTAGGAAATTCCGGAATTAGATATTTTGCAATTTCAAGATGAGCAATTCGGCAATTCCAAAATTTACAACTATTCAATCTGTAAATTTGTAATAGTAAAGAATGAAACAACAAACCATCAGCAAGAGCAATACAATTTCTTCCAGCGATAGTAATTCTATTTTAATTAAAGGAGCAAGAGTTCATAATTTAAAGAACGTTACGGTTTCTATTCCCCGAAATAAATTAATCGTAGTTACAGGTGTTTCAGGTTCAGGTAAATCATCTTTAACAATTGACACCTTGTTTGCAGAAGGACAACGCCGGTATGCAGAAAGCCTAAGCGCTTATGCCCGCCAGTTCATGCAACGTATGAACAAGCCGGATGTTGATTATATAAAAGGCTTGTGCCCTGCCATTGCCATTGAACAAAAAGTAATTACCCGCACACCTCGTAGTACTGTTGGCAGTATGACAGAGATCTATGATTACCTGCGTTTACTATATGCCCGTGTTGGTAAAACCATTTCACCCATCAGCGGAAGGGAAGTTAAGAAAGATGATGTAACAGATGTAGTGAAAGCTATTGAACATTTAAAAGAAGGCGATAAAGTGTTACTGCTCGTTCCTTTTAAACAACATGCCAAACGGGATGTAAAAGAAGAGCTGAATATTTTATTGCAAAAAGGATTTAGCAGGATATATATTCGTGAAACGGTAACTGGTAAAAATGAGAAAGGGGAAACTCTTTCTATTGAGGATATTCTTGCATTGAGCGACAAAGAGCTGAAACAAAAATTTACAGGTAACAATGCACGGTTCACACCATATATTTTAATAGACCGGTTGGTTATAAAAGAATTTGATGAAGATGATAAGCATCGCATAAGCGACTCCGTTAGTACTGCTTTTTATGAAGGCGATGGAGAAATGTCTTTAGAAATAAACGGAAAAGATAATTTGCATTTCAGCAATAAGTTTGAACTGGATGGCATCCGTTTTGAAGAGCCTGTTCCGAATTTATTTTCTTTTAATAATCCTTATGGTGCCTGCCCCGTTTGTGAAGGATTCTCACAAGTGCTGGGCATTGATGCAGACCTTGTAATTCCTAATAAACAATTAAGCGTTTACGAAGGTGCTGTTGCTCCGTGGAAAGGTGAAAAATTAAGTGCATGGAAGGATGCTTTTGTAAAGGCAGCCAAAAAATTTGATTTCCCTGTTCACAAATCCATCATCGATCTGAATGAGAAAGAATTAAATGTATTGTGGGAAGGAAATAGTTATGCAAACGGCATTAATGATTTCTTTAAAGAAGTAGAACAAAACTTATACAAAGTTCAATACCGCGTTTTATTGAGTCGCTATCGTGGCAGAACTACTTGTCCTGAATGTAAAGGATATCGCTTACGCAAAGAAGCTTTGTATGTAAAAGTAAACGGTAAGCATATTGGTGAATTATGCAAAATGCCGACAAAAGATCTGCAGGTTTGGTTCAATGAGTTACAATTAAGCGAATTTGACAAGCAAGTTGCCAAAAGAATTTTATTGGAGATCAATCATCGCATTAAAACATTAATGGATGTTGGTTTAGGATATCTTACATTAAACCGCTTGGCAAATACATTAAGTGGCGGCGAAAGTCAGCGTATTCAATTAACCAGAAGCCTGGGAAGTAATCTCACTAACTCATTATATATTTTAGATGAACCATCTATCGGCTTACATAGCCGTGATACAGAACGACTGATAAATGTATTGAAAGAATTAAGAGACCTGGATAATACAGTTGTGGTGGTGGAACATGATGAAATGATGATGAGAGAAGCCGATTATATTATTGATATGGGGCCTTTGGCAAGTCATTTGGGTGGCGAAGTAGTTGCTTTTGGTAATTATGATGAACTGATCGAAAACAAGAGTAGCCTGACGGGAAAATATTTAAGCGGTACATTAAAAATTGAACCGCCTGCTGTTATTCGTAAATGGAAACGAAGCATTACGGTAGAAGGGGCAAGACAGAATAATCTTAAAAACATTACAGTTGAATTCCCATTAAATGTGTTTTGCGTAGTAAGCGGTGTTAGCGGAAGCGGTAAAACAACATTAGTAAAACAGATCTTATATCCTGCTTTACAAAAACTAAAAGGCGAGTTTGGCGGTGATAAAGCCGGCCTGCATAAAAACATCAAAGGAGACATTGACAGCATTGCACAAATTGAAATGGTTGACCAGAACCCGATCGGTAAATCTTCAAGGAGCAATCCTGTTACTTATATCAAGGCTTATGATGAAATAAGAGACCTTTTTAGTAAACAACCCTTGAGCAAACTCAGAGGCTTTCAACCTAAACATTTTTCTTTTAATGTGGATGGAGGAAGATGCGATACCTGTAAAGGGGAAGGTGAACAGATCATTGAAATGCAGTTTTTGGCTGACGTGCATTTAACCTGTGAAGTATGTGGCGGCAAACGTTTTAAAGAAGAAGTGCTGGAAGTAAAATACAAAGACAAAAACATTCACGATGTGTTAGAGATGAGTGTTGATGAAGCCATTGATTTTTTCTTATCGGATAAAGATGGAGTGGATGTTGCACGGAAAATTCAACCTTTAAGTGATGTGGGATTGGGATATGTAAAATTGGGACAATCGAGCGATACATTAAGCGGCGGCGAAGCGCAACGTGTAAAACTGGCATCGTTCTTAGGCAAAGGAAAAAGTGCCGACAAGATCTTATTCATTTTTGATGAACCAACTACTGGTCTTCATTTTCATGATATAAAAAAACTGTTAACTTCTTTTAATGCACTGATAGACCAAGGGCATTCTATATTAGTAATTGAACATAACACAGATGTAATTAAAAGTGCCGATTGGGTAATTGATTTAGGACCCGAAGCCGGTGCAGATGGTGGCAATTTAGTGTTTACAGGAACTCCGGCAGACTTGAAAAAATCTAAAACAAGTTATACAGGTAAATTTTTATAAACTGAGTGATCAACTAAGGTTTCTCTATTTATTATTTCAATATCAATACAAAAGTTCCGGCAATAATTAATCCTGCGCCAATCGCTGTTTTTAAGGTTAACGCTTCGTTTAAAAAAATTGCCGCTAAAACGATCGTCAATGCAACGCTCAATTTATCAACAGGTGCTACTTGCGATACATTGCCAACCTGCAGCGCTTTAAAATAAAATAACCATGACAACCCCGTTGCAATACCTGAAATAACCAGGAATAAAATATGCTGTTTAGATAATGAAGAGATTTCTTTTGCTTCTCCTCTTGACAAAATAATACACCAGGTCATTATTAATATTACGATCGTTCGTATTCCCGTTGCTAAATTTGAATTAACAGCAACAACTCCCAACTTGGCAAAGATGGCGGTAAGTGAAGCAAATAATGCCGACAGTAAAGCGTATATCCACCACATAGTATAAAATTTATTTAAACCAAGTTAAGAAAATTAAGAATGGTTTTTTGCGAATGGTTAATTTTGCAGCAATGTACAAGCTCCCCTACTTCACCGAAGAAGATCATGCCAGCGTAATTGCATTTATTAAAGAAAATCCCTTTGCAATTATTACCGGCTTTGATGAGCAATATCCTGTAGCTACGCATATTCCATTAGAAATACAAATAAATGACGACGGTAAAATCATTTTATCGGGTCATTTAATGAAGAATACCGATCATCATAGGTCATTTGAAAAAAATGAAAAGGTATTAGTGATCTTTAATGGTCCGCATTGCTATATTAGTGCAAGCTGGTATGCTAACCCTGCAGGAGCAAGCACCTGGAACTATATGACAGTTCATGCTAAAGGAAAACTACAATTTACAGATGAAGCAGGCACGTATAATGCCATAAAAGCAATTACCAATAAATATGAGGGAATAGAAACCGCTGCCGCATTTACGAATTTAAGTGATGAATATGTACAGCGAATGATCAAAGCCATCGTTGGTTTTACTATTGAAGTGGAAAGTATAGAAAATGTTTTTAAGCTTAGTCAGAATAGAGATAAAGCCGATCGTGAAAATATCGTTGAGCAATTATTAAAAAGAAACGATGAGCAAAGCAAGCTGATTGCAGAGGAAATAAAAAAAAGAATAATCTAATTATACCGCATTATGACACGTCAATTTCTGATTGAACAGATAAAGCAAAAAAGATCTTATTTATGTATTGGCCTGGATACCGATATTACAAAGATACCACCCCATCTCCGATCACTCCCGGATGCAATTTTTCAATTCAACAAAGCGATCATTGATGCAACAAAAGACTTATGCGTAAGCTATAAAATAAACACCGCTTTTTATGAAGCATTGGGAGTAAAAGGCTGGCAGGCATTGGAACAAACAGTCAATTACATTCCTTCAGAACATTTTAAAATTGCAGATGCAAAACGAGGCGATATTGGCAATACCTCTTCTCAATATGCCAAAGCATTTTTTGAAACATTGAATTTTGATGCAGTAACTGTCGCGCCCTACATGGGCGAAGACAGCGTAAAACCTTTTCTAGAATATAAAAACAAATGGACGATCGTTTTAGGATTAACCAGCAATCCCGGAAGTAAAGATTTTGAACAATTAAAAGTTGTTGATAAGGCGACTAACAACGCTGATGAATTTTTATATGAAAGGGTGTTACAAAAAGTAAGTGAATGGGGAAGTGTCGATAACCTAATGTTTGTAGTAGGTGCTACCAAAGCAAAAGATTTTGAACCTATTCGGAAAATAGTTCCTGAACATTTTTTACTAGTGCCCGGCGTTGGCTCACAAGGTGGCAGTTTAGAAGAAGTAACAAAATATGGAAAGAATAACGGTATTGGGTTACTCGTAAACGTTAGCAGAGCAGTAATTTTTGCAAGTGATAAAGAAAATTTTGCCGAGGAGGCTAGAAAAGCAGCATTACAATATCAACAGGAAATGGAAAAGTATATTTAAGCGATTTCGAATTGTTTTATCCACTTTCTGCAGATGACCAAAGGAATTAAACCGAATATTCCAAAGCAGCAATCAATAAGAATATGAAAATCCGGAATACCTCTTATTGGTCCGGCAATTAAAGCCAATGGCCAAACCATGATGCATGCGATCATCGCCCATTCAATGATCCATCTGTTTTTTACCGGGTTTATCAAAGGTCCAACAAATGCCGTTGCAATAACAATATGTGCAAATGCCAGCCAATCATAACCATAGGCCAGCATGGGATATTTTTTATTTGTTTCTACCAAGGCATCATAACACGATTGTAGCCAATTGCCCATTGCCACCGGTAAACTATTTTTATATTGTAACACCCAATGTAATTCTGTTTCTAGCGGAAAAGCAGTAACCCCACTCACAATAGTAGCTACAATAAAAAATAGAATTAATAATCGTACCTTAACTATCAATTTCATTACTATAAAAGTAATCTGAAATTTGTTATTTATAATCTTCAATTTCTTAGCATGGCTGCCAAAACAGATCTATTCCAATCTCCTGATTATTTTAATGTAGATGAGCTGCTAACGGAAGAGCATAAACTAATTCGTGAAACAGTACGCAATTATGTAAAAAAAGAAATATCGCCTATTATAGAAGATTATGCGCAACGTGCTGAATTCCCTGAGCATATTGTAAAACAGCTGGGCGAATTAGGATGCTTCGGTCCTACGATTCCGGAACAATACGGCGGCGGGGGATTAGACTATATCAGTTATGGATTAATGATGCAGGAACTGGAACGTGGTGATAGCGGCGTCCGCTCTACTGCTTCGGTACAAGGAAGCCTGGTAATGTATCCGATTTATCAATACGGCAGTGAAGCGCAACGAAAAAAATATTTACCAAAATTGGCCAGCGGTGAATGGCTCGGTTGCTTTGGGTTAACCGAACCCAATCATGGCAGCGATCCATCAAGCATGCTTACCAATATTAAAGATAACGGCGATGAGTATGTTATCTTAAACGGAACAAAAATGTGGATCAGTAATGCGCCTTATGCGCAAGTTGCCGTTGTATGGGCAAAAGATGAAAGCGGCGAAATAAAGGGATTGATCATAGAAAGAGATATGAAAGGATTCTCCACTCCTACTACTCACGGCAAATGGAGCTTGCGTGCAAGCGCTACAGGTGAGTTGGTGTTTGACAATGTAAAAGTTCCTAAAGAAAATATTTTACCAAACGTACAAGGCTTAAAGGGTCCATTAGGATGCTTAACAAAAGCTCGCTATGGAATTGCCTGGGGGGCTATCGGCGCTGCAATGGATTGTTATGATACGGCTTTGCGTTATAGTAAAGAACGTATTCAGTTTGATAAACCGATCGGGGCTTTTCAACTGCAACAAAAAAAGCTGGCAGAGATGATCACCGAGATCACAAAAGCCCAGTTATTAAACTGGCGTCTGGGAGTTTTAATGAATGAAGGAAAAGTAAACCCACAACAGGTTTCAATGGCGAAACGAAATGCCTGTGAAGTAGCTGCCAATATTTGCCGCAATGCAAGGCAAATGCTGGGTGGTATGGGCATTACAGGCGAGTACTCTGTTATGCGCCATATGATGAATTTAGAAAGTGTTATTACGTATGAAGGAACACACGATATTCATCTGCTTATAACGGGAATGGATATAACAGGATTTAATGCATTTAAATAAGATTATGATCAGGGAAATTGCAGTTATCGGTAGCGGAACTATGGGCAATGGCATTGCACATGTGTTTGCACAACATAATTTTAAAGTAACGCTCATCGATATCAATGTTGCTCAATTGGAAAAAGCAATTGCAACTATTGCTAAAAATCTCGAACGTCAGATTGCAAAAGGAACAAGTACAGAAGAACAAAAAGCAATTACGCTAAATAATATCATTACATCAACTGATATAAATAGAGGAGTTAAAAATGCATTATTGGTTATAGAAGCCGCCACAGAAAACGCAGATATCAAACTAAATATTTTTAAACAACTGGATGAGACAGCTCCTGCAGATTGCATTTTAGCTACCAATACTTCTTCCATTTCTATTACAAAAATAGCAGCTGTTACCAAACGTGCTGATAAAGTGATCGGCATGCACTTTATGAATCCCGTCCCTGTAATGAAACTGGTAGAGATCATTAACGGCAGGGAAACAAAAAAAGAAGTAACCAACGCAATTGTTGAACTAAGCAAACAGTTAGAAAAAATCCCCTGTGTAGTGAATGATGCGCCGGGATTTATCGCCAACCGTATTTTAATGCCAATGATAAATGAAGCGATCTACAGTTTGCATGAAGGGGTCGCGGGTGTTGCATCGATCGACACCATAATGAAATTAGGAATGGCGCACCCAATGGGACCTTTACAATTAGCTGATTATATCGGATTGGATGTTTGCCTGAATATCATCAATGTTTTATACGATGGATTTAAGAGTGAAAAATACGCTCCATGTCCTTTATTGATCAATATGGTGAATAACGGGAAGCTGGGTGTGAAAAGTGGCGAAGGGTTTTATATCTATCAGCCTGGAAATAAAGATCTAACAGTTAGCCCACAATTCAAGTAATGTTACATTTTGTCATTCGCAATTAAAATTGAGCTGCGCAATATCCTGGGCAGCTATTGTGTGACACAACGATGTTTAATAGTAGTACCTTAGCTTACTTCAAAATAAAAATAATTAATGGGGAATAGAACCAAACTTATTGACGCCTATATTGACAAATCTGCCGATTTTGCAAAACCTATTTTAAAACATTTACGTGAAGTGGTACACAAGGCTTGTCCTACAGTAGAAGAAAAAATCAAATGGGGCTTTCCGCACTTTGATTATAAAGGTGAAATGATGTGCAGCATGGCGGCATTTAAGCAGCATTGCGTATTTGGATTTTGGAAAGGAAAGTTAATTAAGGGCTTGACACCACGAGGAGAAGCCGGTGCCATGGGACATTTGGGAAGAATAACTTCAATAAGAGATCTGCCTTCTGCCAAAAAACTGGCAGCATTTGTTAAAGAGGCAATGCAGTTGAATGAGCAGGGAGTTAAAGCAGCTTCCAAACCAAAAGCAGTCTCAGAAAAAGTATTGGTGATCCCCGAATATTTTATAAAAGCATTGAGTAAAAATAAAAAAGCGTTACAGGTGTTTGATGATTTTGCTTATTCGCACAAGAAAGAGTACGTGGAATGGATAACTGAAGCAAAAACAGAAGAAACAAGAGATCGCCGAATAGAAACTGCCGTTGAATGGATAGCAGAAGGGAAAGGAAGAAACTGGAAGTATCAAAAGAAGTAATTTTTAATTATTTTTAGGCTTTTACATTTTCATATACTAACGGTAACGCATATGGATAGAAAATACTGGGAAACCATTGCTCCTAATTACGAAGAAGAAATATTTGATGTATTGCGTAATGACACATCAGGACTTATTGTTTCGGCCATTGAGCAGGCTGCGTCAAGAGAAAAAAGTGTTATAGATATTGGCTGTGCTGTAGGTAAATGGATACCTCTATTGGCAAGCAGTTTTAAACATGTGATAGCAGTTGATATTTCCGCTACCAACCTGCAAATAGCAAAAGAAAAATATCCTCAATTCACCAATGTTGATTATGTACGTTCCGATATGAGCGCTGATGAATTAAGTGTTACTCCTTGCGATGTGGCTATTTGTATCAATGCTATTCTAACTGATTCTTTAAAAAAACGCATTAACTTTTTTCAGTCCTTATCAATAAGCATTAATAAAGAAGGTATACTTATATTGGTTGTTCCATCTTTAGAATCGAAATTATATACAAATATCATTGCTAATAGATGGAATGTGGATGGCGATCATGATGAAAAAATTGAATCGAGCAAGAAGGCATTTGAACTGGCAAACAATATCAAACAAGGTGTAACGGATATTGACAACGTTCCTACCAAACATTATTTAAAAGAAGAATTGCAACTATTACTTTCTTTAGAAGGCTTTACTGTTGAACGGGTAGAGAAAATAAATTACACCTGGAAAACAGAATTTAATAACCCTCCAAAGTGGCTGCAGGAACCATATCCATGGGATTGGATGTGCGTAGCAAAGAAAGGCTGATCCTTTAAATTCATAACGAGGCTTTGAAGCAGCACTGCTATTGTTATCTTATTTCTTTTTTGAAGTTTTGGGCAGCACTAAATTATAAGAATCGTCGATGAATTGCAGCAGCAGCTTGTTCGTTAATCTGCCTCCGGCAATAACAGTGTTCCAATGTTTTTTATTCATGTGATAACCTGGCAATACATTATCCTGATATTCTTCTCTTAATTCAATGGCATGATCAGGATCGCACTTTACATTGAATTGTAGCGTAGCTTCATCTAATGGAACCAATAAAAATACTTTGCCGCTCACTTTGAATACGATCACCGTTTCTCCAAAAGGAAAACCTTCCGTTACACCAGGTTTTTGTAAAACATGGTCTCTTATATCTTCTACATTCATGCGTTCGGTTTTTGTTTGTTTATAGAAACACCTTTAAGCTCATTCAAATGATACAAAACATCTTGCTCACTTCGTTTAGGAATACCTGCTGTAATACTGCAAAACAATTGCATTTCCTGGTTAATAATAGTGCATTGATATTGCTTTAACACCATCATCACTTCATTCATCTGTGTATAATCAAATTGAACATCATAAGTAATCTCAACCTGCTTTTGTACAATAGGTGTAAGCTGTAATGCCAACGCCGTAGCAGTTTTATACGCATTAATCAATCCCGGCACACCTAATAATGTACCACCAAAATAACGTACTACAATTACCAGAACGTTGGTGAGTTGCTTGCTATCAATTTGTCCTAATATTGGTTTGCCTGCAGAACCCGAAGGTTCCCCATCATCATTACTACGAAAGTTATTCCCATCTGTACCGATACGATATGCAAAACAATGATGCACTGCTTTAGAGTGCTCCTTTTTTAATTGCAGCAAGTGGATCTTACATTCAGCAGCGCTCATGATCGGAAAAACATATGCAATGAATTTACTTCCTCGATCTTTAAACTCGGCAACAGAAGATTTTTCAATAGTGTAGTAAATATCTTGTTCGCTCATTTTATTTCTTCTTGTAATAACCAATGCTATTGTTATTGATAACCTCTTCCTTTATGAATATATCATTCTTTAAAACAGGGGCGTTTAATCCATTTTGAATGGATAGCTCATTATTCGTAATTATTCTCGTTTCGTCCCACAAACCTTCATCAATAAAAGCTTGCAGGAGTTTGCTGCCACCTTCTACGATCATGCTTTGGATCTTCTGTTCATATAAAACATTCAAGATCTCTTTTAGTGACGTCGTCTTTAATTGATAATAGCTCGTATTCCCTTCTTCTTTATTTTTTACATTATTAAAGATTACTGTCTTAACAGTATTATCGAATAAATGCAATGATGACGGAAGTTTTAGTTCTTTATCAATAACCAATCTTACGGGGTTATGACCTTGCCATAATCTTGTTGTTAAAGAAGGATCATCACGCAAAGCAGTATTGGTTCCTACCAAAATTGCAGCTTCTTCGCTACGCCATTTATGCACCAAGCGATTGACTTCTTCATTACTTATGAATACTCTTGACAGATCAGCATTAGCAATTTTATTATCATTGCTTCGTGCCCATTTTAAGATCACATACGGGCGATGGCGTTGATAGAATGTAAAGAATCGTCGGTTTAATTCCAACGCCTCTGTTTCCAAAATGCCAACAATAACATTTACACCGGCAGCTTTCAATTTTTCAATTCCTTTGCCGTTTACTTCATCGTAGCTATCTCTGCACCCAATTATTACATTAGGAATTTTGTGTTTGATGATTAGATCGGCGCAAGGAGGTGTTTTGCCATAATGTGCACAAGGTTCTAACGAAACATACAAGGTGCTTTTAGGGATTAATTCTTTTTCTTCTTCTTTTACACTATTGATGCAGTTCACTTCCGCGTGTGCTTCGCCATATTTTTTGTGATGTCCCTCGCCAATAATTTTGTCGTCATAAACCAGGATAGCGCCTACCATAGGATTAGGGGCTACATTACCTGCCCCGAGTTTTGCCAACTCAAAGCAACGCTGCATATATGTTTCGTGAATGATCAACTGTAAATATTATAAACTATACAAAGATAATTATAGAATATTGACTTCAGGTTTTCGTTATTAACTATTCGTCATTCACTACATTTGTATCAATGACAGCTAAAGATATCTACAGGAATTTTTTATTACAGATACAAAGCATCTATCCTTTAAGTGAAGCTACTTCCATTACAGATTGGGTTTTTGAATCGGTGGCAAAAATTAAAAAGGCTGATCTGATCAAAAATCCTTTACAGCTGCTCAGTAAAACCGATCACGTACAACTAACGAATTGCCTCGAGCAATTACTTGAATACAAGCCTGTGCAATATATTCTAGGTGAAGCATGGTTTTATAATATGAAGCTGAAAGTAAACGAGCATGTATTGATACCAAGACCTGAAACCGAAGAACTCGCTGAATCAATAATTAATGCTGAAAAGTCCAAAATCAGTCCTACTATTTTAGATATTGGTACCGGCAGCGGCTGCATTGCCATTGCGCTGAGAAAACATTTAACGGCAAGTGAAGTATCTGCTATCGATTTCAGTAAAGAAGCGCTTGCTATTGCGAGAGAAAACGCTGTTGAGCAAAAAGCTGCCGTTAATTTTATACAACTTGATTTTTTAAATGAAGAGAACTGGGAGACTTTACCCTCTTTTGACGTCATCGTAAGCAACCCGCCTTACATTCCGGCTAATGAAGAAAAAGAATTAAATAAAAATGTAACGGCATACGAACCGCATTCCGCTTTATTTGTACCAAATGAAGAACCGCTGTTATTCTACAAAAAGATAGCCGCCTTCGGCAAAGATCATCTCAACTACGGCGGGAAAATATTTTTGGAAACACATGAAAATTTTGCGCAACAGGTAGCACTGCATTTTCGCTCTTTACAATATAACTATGCAGATGTAAAAAGAGATCTATATGGAAAAGAAAGAATAGTGATCGTTAGAAATTAATTGGAGGATCATTTATCGCTGCCTGAAACAGTTGCTGAAGTAGCCGCTCCCAAATGCTTCGCTACTTTCATTATTCTTACCACGTTGCCCCAGTCTGTTAATGAATCGGCATTAATTACTACTGCAGGCTTAATACTATCTCCTTCATTAATATATTTTCTTAATGCAGATTCTAATGAATCGGGTAAGATCTTTTTAGAACCGACATAAAAATTCTTATTCTTATCTACGCTTACTACAACGCTTTGCTTGGTCTTGGTATCACTTTTTGCACGAGGTACGCTCATTTTTATCACATTAGGATTAGCCAATGTAGATATCATTAAAAAAAACATAAGTAATATAAAAAGAATGTCATTAAGCGGACCTGCGTCCACTTCGGAATGAGCCTCTCTTAAATTGTTTCTTCTAAAACTCATGATGATTGTGTGTAATTACTCATACATTGGTTAACCAAAACCGTTAACGAGAAAATCATTTAGTCGGTTCCTGCAAAATATCTATGAACTCAGAACTTGCCGATTCCATTTTATTAGCCGAGCGATTAATTTGAGTGTCTAAATAACTGTAACCTAAATATGCCAGGATACCAATGATAATGCCTGTTGCTGATGTGATAAGCTTTACATACATGGCATCAGCGATCTGTCCTACCGAAGGGTTGCTGATCGTTGCAAATTCTTTTAATAATAATACCAGCCCTACAATGGTTCCTACAAAACCAAATAACGGCGCTATACGGGCTATTACAGATAATATAGCCAGGTTTTTTTCCAGCTTATATGTTTCTAATTTACCAACATTCTCCATGCTTTTTTCAATGGCATCAATTGGTTTACCAATACGTTGAATTCCTTTGTCAATAATTCTTGCAACAGGATTGTCGGTATTTTTTGCAAGGCTTCTTGCAGCAGTAATATTTCCGCTAACAACCTGGTCACGGATAATGCTCATAAAATTATCTGCTATCTTACCTGCTTTGTTTATAACTATCAATCGTTCTATAAAAAAGAAGACGGCTAATGCAAACAACAAGAAAAGCGGTATCATTAACGGACCACCCTTTGCAAGCATAGACCATACGGACTCTACTTTGGGAGCCGCTGCTGCAGCCGCTGCCGTTGTATCTGCCTGTAATAAAATATCGAACATAGTTTATTTATTTACGTTGCAAATGTACCTTATAAGTTTTTATATATGCAATATGAAAACTTAAACGTTGCGAATGTGCAAACTGCGTGTAAAAAATTGTTAATCTTGGTTACACCTAATTGCATTAAAATAAGAAAGTGCCGCAATAAATGCAGCACTTCAACTTATTTATATACAACTTTTACTTTTTATCTCCCATTTGTTGCATCGCCATTATCTGGCGCAAGGTTTTTTCCATTCCTTCGCTGCTACCATCTAAAAATATCACGTTGCCTTTTCCGTATTCCGCAAAGTTTTTAATGGCTTCTGTCCACATACTGAATAGGATCACATTGGTATCTAGGTTTGCTTGCTTCATTTGTTCCGCTGCCTGGCTCATACCTTTTGCCACTTCTTCTCTAAACAATGCAACGCCTTGTCCACGTAATTGCGCTGCCTGCTTTTCTGCTTCGGCAGATATTTTTATCGAGTTACCTTCTGCCTCAGCAGCTTTTGTTTTAGTAATTAATAACGCCTGTCCTTCGTTTTCTGCTGCCGCTTTCAGGTTATTGCTGGCAACCACTTTGCTCATGCTCGTCATAATGGCTTCATCAAACGTAATATCATTTATTTGCAGATCCTGTAAATGATAACCCCATGTTTCCAATGTAAGATCTACCTGTTCTTTTACGTTTTCTACAATATCGCGACGTACATTCAACACCTCAGCTTGCTTTTTAGTTGCTACAAAAGCACGGATACTTCCTTCCACGGTTCTTACCAATGCCTGCATCAGGTCTTTGTCGCTGATAAATTTAAATGCTACATTTTGAATGGTGTCATCATCCTGGTTTAATACAGAATATAATAACATCGATTTAAAATAAACATTTGCCTGGTCGTTGGTTACCGCCTGGAACTCCAACTCAACGGAGCGATTTTGAATGCTGATGCGTTTGTATATCTGTTCCAGGAAAGGAACTTTAAAATTCAATCCGGGTCGCATTACGCGGCGATATTTACCGAATACAGTAATTACGCCAACAGTGCCCTGGTTAATAGTTACAAAGGAACCAAATACTGCTGCTAAAACAATTACGAGCAATACAATGCCTGATATCTCCATAGTGAATAAAATTTAGGGGAGTAAGGTAGCGATTTTTATGAAGTCGGCAACAAAACTTTATTCTATATCAAGCCTAATTTAAAACAAAGGTTTGCCTGTTTAATTCCGAAACATTAACAGGCGTCAATTTTATTTTAACCTTCGTATCATTTTCTACAATGACATCTTGTTTAAAAGAATAAAATTTACCCTTTGTATTTGCAACGGCTATGATCTTAATATTTTCTCCAACCGGAATTTGAGTGTACAATGAAGAAAACCCCGAATCTTTTTTAAAAATATTTTCCGTAAGCATGCTATTGATATTTTTAAATATGATGTACACTGTTGCATAACTAATTTGCGATGCTGTATCAAACTCACATTTAATTTGAGTTTTGTTGGGTACGCTATAAAACCTGTCACAATTGATCCAGCCAATATTTTTAATTTCCACCGGAGAATAATAAATAGTTTCCAGTTGCTTTACCTTTTTGCCGCTGACACTATCAATTGTTTCTATTGTTTTAACACTGAAATCACTTCCATCTACCTCTTCATCCGCTTTACTTCCTACAAGGCTTCTGAACCGCAAAGCAGACATTCTGCCTCCATTACTATCAGCATAATCCAATAACCTGTCAAGGTCTCCTTTCATTACTTTGGAATCTTTTTTATCTATAGGTTTTGAGGCAATTGGTTTTTGCACTGCCATCGTATTGGATGTTTCTGATTTTGTTTTCTTAAACGTTGCATCTGCAGGTATCCAATTCAAATTGCCTAAGGTATCTCTGTCTCCATAAAAAAGTTGCATTTCATTATCAGTTGTTTTAGGAACCTGGATGGATAACGTTTTTCCAATCTTCAATTTCAGCTTATTTCTATTAGAGCTCATACCAATGTAATAAGCTCCACCCGAAACCAATAGCTGGCCATCTGAAACGGTGGGTGCATTGTTATAAAATAAGTCTGTAGGATTAGTCATTTCTCTTAATTCTATATCTATTTTATCGCCGATAGGTGTTCCATTTTCTGTTTCCAGGTTAGCAGGATCAACAGTAATTTTCAATTTCTTTTTTCCAATTACTTCTGTCTTTTGTTTTGCAGAAACGGTGATCTTTTGTGGAGGCTCATTAGGTTGTATCAACTTAAAAACAGTTGCTTCTGCTGAATTATTAATAATGGTTGTTGGAGGTTGTGTAGATGTTTGTGATGTTGAAGTATTTTCTTTTTTAGGTTGATTGCATGAATAGATGAGCAGGCAAATGAATGCCAGGTGTTTTTGTTTCATAAATGGCAATTTTTAGGTAATTAGCAATTAATGAAACGAAAATATATGTTGGAAAACAAAAGCTATGTTAAACGAAATGCTTCGCTGAGGTTGTAAATAATTTTTAACATTGTAATCAACTCCTCTCCTCCCAGATCATACTTAACCGAACAATCGTTTCAACAGCCTTTGCCATATCATTCACTCCTACCCATTCTAATTTGCTGTGAATGTTTTGTTCACCTGCAAAAATATTCGGACAAGGCAAGCCCATATAACTCAACTTGCTGCCATCTGTTCCTCCACGAATACTTTCTTTAATAACAGTTAAGCCTGTACGCTGTATGGCTTCTTCTGCATAAGCCACCACCTGCGGATGTTGGTCTAATATCTCTTTCATGTTACGGTACTGTTCCGCAATACTATATTCCATTGTTGCTCCGGAATATTTTGCTACTACTTCTTCTGCTATTTTTTTTAATCTTGCATGGTGCTGCTGCAATCCACTTAATGTAAAATCCCTTACTATAAATTGTATGCTCGCTTTTTCTGCAATACCATTTACAGCCACAGGATGCACAAAACCTTGTTTGCCTTCTGTTGTTTCAGGACTCCATTCATTTTTGGGTAAAGCATCCAAAACAGCGCCGGCAATCTTTAATGCATTTACTAATTTATCTTTTGCCCAACCCGGGTGTACAATAATTCCATTAATAGTTATCGTTGATGCATCAGCGCTGAACGTTTCATCTTCCAAACTTCCGGCATCGCCACCATCTAAAGTATACCCGAATTGTGCTCCCAATTTTTTCATATCGATCTTTGCTGTACCCTTTCCTACTTCTTCATCAGGCGTAAACAATATTTTAATATCCCCATGCTTAACAGTTGTATTATCTACAAAATATTTTGCTGCCTGCATGATCACTGCTACACCCGATTTATCATCGCTACCCAACAAAGTAGTACCACTTGCAGTAATGATATCGCTGCCAATATGCTTTTTTAAATAAGGAGAATCGCTTGTACGCAATACCTGTGTATTGTCATCCGGCAATACAATATCATTACCATTGTAATTTTTATGAAGGATCGGCTTTACATTGGTACCGCTGCAATCCGGCGCTGTATCCACATGCGCACAAAAACAAATAGCCGGAATATTTTCTTTATTGCTGTTGGAAGGAATTGTAGCATATACGTAACCATATTCATCTGTTTCTGCGGCAATGCCCATTACCTTCAATTCAGCACATAATAGCTTGCTAAGATCTTTTTGCTTTTCTGTTGTAGGATAGGTGCTGCTTTCAGGATTGCTTTGCGTATCTACCTGTACATAACGCATAAAACGTTCAGTCAGGTCATCTTTGTTAATATCAATCATAAAAAATAAATAAGGAAGTATAAAAATAACAAAAGCAGTTTAGATGATAAACTGCTTTTATATTATTCGTCTTCGACAAGCTCAGACTGACGGAATTCTGATTATGAACTACCCGATCTCTACCAACTCAATATCAAACACCAATTCTTTTCCTGCTAAAAAATGATTCGCATCTAAAATGATCACATCATCTTTTACTTCCACTACTACAACCGGAACCGGTTGTCCGTGTTGATTGGTTAAAGTAAGTTGCTGACCCGGAGTTAGGATCATATCGGCAGGCACATGTTCTTTTGGAAATTCAATGATCGCTTCTTCTGAACGTTCGCCATAACCTTCTTCTGCAGGAATATTGATCGTTTTCTTATCTCCAACACTCATGCCCGGAATAGCGGCATCAAAACCTTTGATCATTTGTCCGGCACCTACAGTAAAAGCCAAAGGCTCACGTCCTGCAGATGAATCGAATTGTTCACCGTTCACTAATTTACCTGTATAATGCACTTTCACATTATCGCCATTTTTTGCTTGCATAATTTTTGTTTTTATTTTTTGTAATCAGCTGAAAAACTTTCTTCAGCATCGTTGTGTCACTCACTTGTACTTTTTGTTTTTACTCAACAAAAACCAAGCAAATGGCTTGCAATTTATAAATTAAAATCTACCTGTGCGAATTAAAAAAACTTTATTGACCTTTGAACAATGAGGCACCTTAAATTCATTATAATTTCCTTATTATTTTTTGTGGTTCAAATAAAAGCGCAACCGGCAATAATTCCGGGTGCAGAACGTACCGACATGTATTTTCATTTACTAAAAGGCAAGCGGGTTGGGGTTTTTGCCAATCAAACCAGCATGGTAAAACAAACGAACCTGGTAGATACTTTATTAAAAAGCGGTATTACTGTGGTAAAGATTTTTAGCCCGGAACACGGATTTAGAGGAACTGCCGATGCGGGAGAAGAGCTATCTAATTCTACCGATACAAAAACAGGGTTAACGATCGTAAGTCTTTACGGAAATCATACCAAGCCTACTGCAGGCGACCTGAACGACGTAGACGTATTGGTTTTTGACATACAGGATGTAGGCGTTCGGTTCTATACCTATATTTCTTCGTTGCAATATTTACTGGAAGCTGCATTGGAAAATCATAAGCCATTATTAATATTGGATCGTCCCAATCCAAATGGGTTTTATGTTGATGGACCGGTATTGAATATGAAGTTTAAAAGTTTTATCGGCATGCAGCCTGTGCCAATTGTTTATGGAATGACAATAGGAGAATATGCTATGATGCTTGCAGGAGAAAAATGGTTAACGCCCGAAGCGAATAAGATCAACAGTTACAACATCGCTGCAAAACCTACCATCGACACCCCTTTTCATGTATTGGTAATTAAATGCAAAAATTACGATCACAACAGTAAATATAATTTACCTGTTAATCCATCTCCTAATTTAAAAGAGATGCAAAGCATTTATTGGTATCCTTCTACCTGTTTTTTTGAAGGCACTGTATTAAGTGAAGGACGTGGAACCGATAAACCTTTTCAATTGTTCGGGCACCCTTCTTTACCAAAATATTTATATTCCTTTACTCCTAAACCCAATGCAGGAGCCAAAAGCAGCAAATGTTTCTATCAAACCTGTTATGGATGGAATTTATCAGGAACAAAAGAAGACGTATTGAAAAAAGTAAATGGAAAGATCCAGCTGCAATATTTGTTGACTGCTTATAAATTATTCCCGGGCAAGGATAGTTTCTTTTTAAAGAATGATTTCATTAATAAATTAGCAGGCAGTGATCTGCTGGCAAAACAAGTAAAGCAAGGAAAAACAGAAGCAGAAATCAGAAAAAGCTGGGATGCTGACTTGAAAAAATTTAAAACAATACGTAAGAAATATTTATTGTATAAGGACTTTACCTCCTAACCAAGGGGAAACCAACGCTCAATAATTTTTAGCACTAACATGAACGGCGAATTAAATAATACTTCTGAATTGAATAATGCTTCCAATACTCCCTTTAGAAAGAAAGGGGGGCGACTTATATTTATGGGTACTCCTGAATTTGCTGTAGCATCATTAGATGCGCTGGTAAAAGCAGGAATGAATATTGTTGGTGTTGTAACAGCTCCCGACAAGCCCGCAGGGCGTGGAATGCACTTGCAGCAAAGCGCTGTAAAAAAATATGCAGTTGAGAATGGTCTGAATGTTTTGCAACCTGAAAAATTAAAATCTCCTGAATTTTTAGAACAGCTTAAAACATTGAATGCTGACTTGCAAATTGTAGTAGCATTCAGAATGTTACCGGAAGTGGTTTGGAATATGCCCCCAATGGGAACTATTAATGTGCATGGATCATTATTACCTCAATATCGTGGTGCTGCGCCTATTAACTGGGCAATTATTAATGGCGAAAAAGAAACAGGAGTAACTACCTTTAAATTAAAACATGAGATCGATACTGGGGATATTTTATTACAGGAAAAAATTATTATTCGTGCCGATGAAACGGCGGGTGAGTTGCATGACGAAATGAAAGAAGTAGGCGCACAATTATTAGTAAAAACTGTTGAAGGAATAGCAAATAGTTCAATTAAAGAAATCTCTCAAGAAAATACTCAATACTCAATTAAACACGCTCCTAAACTATTTACAGATACTTGCAAGATAGATTGGACCAAACCGGTTGATGAAGTATATAATTTAATTCGGGGTTTATCACCTTATCCTGCTGCATTTACGCATTTAGATGGCAAGCTGTTGAAGATATACAAAGCGAATAAAGAAAAAACTACTCCTTCCATAGAACCGGGAAAATATAGAATAGATAATAAAACCTCGTTTCAATTTGCTGCTGCAGATGGCTATATTAATATTACTGAATTACAATTGGAAGGAAAAAAGAAAATGAATGTAGACGATTTTTTAAGAGGGCATCGGTTTGTATAAAACAACTCTTTCAGTTTTCGATAAATTGAATATGGTCATGTTCGCTTATAATACTTAACAGGATTTCATAAATAGTTTTATTTTCTTTCAACGAGCTTAAATCTATTTTACTTTTAGCTGAATTTTCCCAAATCAATAGTATTGGTTCTTTGTATTCATAAACACCAAAACCTCCTCTTAATAAATCGTTAAAAGCGTCTAAGTTATGTCCAGTGGTCCAATCAAGATCTTTAGTAAATACGTTATCCATCTCAGAATAAAATTCTTCTAAAGTTTCGAAATTATTACCGTTAATTATAACTTGCTTCCTGTTCATTTATATCTGAAAAAGATATGGCGTATTGAAATACAAATGCCGGTAACAAAATCAACTCACCCATTTCACCTTATCTGTCAAAGGAATGGTACGCTTGCCTTTATTCTCTGCATCGCTGTATCCTAAAAACAAAATACCCATTACACGGTCATGTTCATTTAACTGCAAAAAATCTTTCATAGCCGGATTATGTACCATGCCGCCTGTTGACCAGAAAGATGCGATACCCAACGCTGTAGCGCCTAACAAAATGTTTTGCATCGCGGCGGCAGTTGCAGCTTCTTCTTCCCACAAAGGAATTTTTGGCAACTTGCCACGCTGCATAACAGCAACAATTATATGCGAAGCATGATTCCCATTTTCAATGATCTTATCATAACTGCCCTGCATAAAATTTTCGGCAGGTATCATACGTTTATACAGATCAGCATGATCTTTACAAAATGATTTTGCTGCAGCGCCTGCATACACTATAAAGCGCCATGGTTCTGTATTTCCATGATTGGGTGCCCAATCTGCCAGCTCTAATAATTTTTCTACCTGTTCATCAGGAATGACACTGCCATTCAATTGTGCAGGTTTGGTACTTCTACGTTCTTTTATAATTGAAGAAAGAACAGAAAATGAGTTCTCCATTGTGTAAAATGTTTTCATCAGCCTTTCTTTGGCAAGCGCAGGCTGACAGGCTTATAATTATTTACTGAATTCCAGCTTGCAATCAAACTTACCATCAACTCCTAATTCAGATGCAGCTGCATTGCTGACTAGAACAGCCAGCCCATTATTTTGCTTAATATCAGGAATACCATCTAACGATTTCGCATACACGCTTTTTCCATTAGCAGGATTCGTTATTTTAATAATGGTACCCGGAGTGGCTGTATTATTCAAACAATAATATTTACCATCTTCCCAACCACTGGTACTTTTAAAAATGCTGCCGGCGCCACTTTCAGAAGCAACATCATTGCCCGACACCTGCTTATTGTAATCTGCTTTAAAGATGCCTCCGTTAAATCCTTTTCCAACTACAGGTGTAGTTACTACTGTTTCTGTAGATATCTCTTTTTTAGGCTCAGGCTTGGGTTGAGGAGCTACAACAACCTCGTCCTTCTTTGTTTCTTTAACAGGTGCAGATTTAGGTGTAGGCGGAACTTCTTTTGATGTTTCTTCTTTTTTTACAGGAGCAGTAGCAACAGGTGCTGTAGTTCCCTGTGCCGCAAATGCTGAAAGGTCTTTTTTTACTTTCAAATACCCGATGATCAAATTTGTGCCGTTGTCAACCACTTCACCGTTTAACTTATTCCATGTTTTTAATGTTGCAACAGGCACTTTATTATAATTGGTGCTTACACGATACAATCCTTCTTTATCTTTTATCGTATGATAAACCGGCACCAATACTTCTCCATCTCCTGCCGCTGTTCCCTGGGAAAAGTTGGTTTCATTTAGAGGGATCTTAATGGTTTGTCCCAGGTTTAAAGGTTTATCTAACGTAAGATTATTATAAGGTGCAAATACTTTCGGACTGATATTATATAAACGCCCGATACTATAGTAATTTTCTTTTGCTACCACCGTATGAAGAATATACAAATTAGGCGAAGTTCCTTCCACCTTTAATGTTGTTTGAGCAACTGCAAACAATGGCAATAAAAACAATATTATTATTAAGCGCTTCATGCTGTAAGTTTTTCTTTTACAAAAATATGAGAAATTTAATGGTTGCGGTTGTATTACTTATTCAGAATACGCCACTCTTTGGGATAATAATTATTAATGCGATTGGGCAGGGCTTTTACCCATCCCAAAGGAATCTGTTGGTAACTGATCAATAGCCATCCTTTATGATCAACGTCCGGCTTTATATCTGAACGACGAAGATAATTCAACGCAGTTTCTTTATCGACTTCTATGGCAGGCAAGTCATTATTTAGCAGTGTACTCATTGCCAGTTCATGATCCGGTATTAATTCGTTACGGATAATAGAACCCAGTTTTACACCTGCTTTTTTAATATATAGAGACGATTGTATGATACCCAGGTCATTTTCAAGGCTTGCAGGTAATGCTAAAATATCTTCGTATTGTTTTATGAAAATATAATCATCTACGTTTTGTATATATGGTTTTATCGTGTCAATTTCTTTGGCAGATAGCTTTGCCTGGTTTTTTAGATTTTTAATTTGTCGGAGATGGTTTTCTGTAGACTGCTTTTTGAAAGCTGCAATAAAAAAACCTTCCCCTTTTACTTTATCAGGATAAAAGCGATAACCGTAAGCATTGGTTTCTGCAGACTGAGTTTCTACTATTCCCCATTCATTATTTATCGATAATTTACAACTTATCAATTTTTGCTCTTTCGTTAACCAGTTGGCAATATCTTCATCTTCTGCCTTTGAATAAGAACAAGTAGAATAAATAAGCACGCCATTTTCTTTTAAAGCCGGGAGTATATCTGCCAAAATCCTTTGCTGCCGCTGACTGCAGAGGTTTACATTTTCTTCGCTCCATTCTGTAATGGCATCATTATCTTTCCGAAACAAACCACTACCGCTGCAAGGAGCATCTACTACAATTATATCGAAAAAACTTTCCAGTCGTTGAAAATCTTTGGGATCATTGTTTGTAACAATTACATTAGCGGCGCCCCATTTAGTCATATTTTCTGATAAGATGTTTACTCTTGTTTTGATTACTTCATTACTTACAAGCAAACTATCTTTTGAAATTAAAGAGTGTATCAAGGTTGATTTGCCACCGGGAGCTGCACATAAGTCCAATACTTTTATTGAAGCAGAAAGATCAACTGTTTGCTTAATTACTTCTTCCAAAAACATACTGCTGGCTTCCTGTACATAATAAGCCCCTGCATGAAATAATGGATCAAGTGTAAAGGAAGGCCGCTGCGAAAGATAATAGCCGTGGGAATTCCATGGAATCTTTGAAAATTCAAGATCCCAAATTCCAGTTTCCAGATCTGCGATTTGGAATTTATAATTTGGAATTTTAGTATTGTTGAACCTGATAGAAGTAACCTGTTCTCCGGATTGATGTACGCTTTGAAATGCCTCTTTGTTGAAGCCTTGTAAGTTCTCTAATGAGTTTAATAAAGAGATAGGTAAATCGTTCACTGAGTTATTTTATCAAAGATAAAAATAACCCGGCTAGATAAATAATGATCACCTTTGTTATTCTGCGTCGTAGATTATCACTTTATCCCAATATGTTCTAAAGCCATCTAAGAATGCTTTGTGTAGAGGATGTATTTGGTAAACATCATGCCCAGCCAGATCATTAAATACAATTAATAATGAAAAGCTGTAAGTTGTATCTACCACAGGGCGATTGATAGAAGGAACAGGTGTTCCGATATAGATTGATTGTATGGTTTCAACACCTTTTAAAGATTCTAACGCTGCTTTAAATTCTGCTTTTTGTTGTTCAGTTGTTTCCGGTTTTAACCAGAAGAATACTGATGAGATAACATGATTTATATTTTCTTTCTTTTAAATTCTATAAAATTTACAATTGTTCGCTGATAAATTACAATACAAGCTCCAACAAATGCTTTTGCACCGTAAAATATTATCCAGCCATTTGTTGGTTGTTGAACAAAGTTTTCTCTAAAAAGAGATCTTTGTTGAAAATAAATAAACACCTGCTTGCAAAAAAGCGGAAGTGCATCAATAAAAATTAATCCTCCAATAACAATTACGGCTATGCTTAATACTGTTGAGCGATGTAAATTAATTTCAATTTTCTCTTCGGGAAAATTTTTATCAAGTTTTAATTTATCAATAACCCAATCTGTTTTAAAAACAAGAACACGCAGGACCAATAAATAAACTCCAATTACCAAACAGATCACAAACGACGAATATGCCATTTCCTGCCAACTTCTATCACCATCATTCTTATAATAAAAAAACGTAGAAATAAATTGTGCAATTACTGATAAGGATTCAAGTACAATATAGATACCTAAGATTTTAATTACTATAGTAAAAAAAGTTCTTGGTGTCATTTTAATTTATTTTAAAATTAAACTCATCAAATGTACAAAGTAAACGACGAAGATAGGCATGCAGCACAAGTGAGTGACACAACAATGTTGAATAGTAGTATTGCAGCCTACTACATAAAATTATCCTGAAAGTTTTTTAAACTGATTTAATTTCTGTAACCAAGTCCTGTAATACTTTTTTAGCATCCCCGAAAAGCATGGATGTTTTTGGCTGAAAGAACAGGTCATTTTCGATACCTGCATAACCGGGTTTCATACTACGCTTATTAACGATAACAGATTTTGCCTGCTCTACTTCTAAAATAGGCATTCCATATATAGGTGATGAAGGATCATTTTTAGCCGCAGGATTTACTACGTCATTCGCACCTAATATCAACACTACATCTGTAGTTTTAAATTCGTCATTGGCTTGTTCCATTTCCAGTAATACATCGTAACTAACATCTGCTTCAGCTAATAATACGTTCATGTGACCAGGCATACGACCTGCAACCGGGTGAATAGCATATTTAACTTCTACTCCTTTTTCAGTAAGAATTTTTTCTAACTCGTGGCAGGTATGCTGTGCTTGTGCTACCGCTAAACCATAACCGGGAACGATCATCACTTTTGTAGCATAGCTCATTACCATTGCTGTATCGCTTAAAGAAATCTCTTTGTAAGCACCTTGCTCTTTTGAACCCCCTGCTGCTGCTGCCTTGTTGCCACCGCCGAATGAACCAATCAATACATTTTTTAAAGAGCGATTCATGGCTTTACACATCAACAGCGTTAATAAAGTACCTGCGGCACCCACTAAAATACCACCAGTCAACATTACTTTATTATCATACAAGAAACCACCAAAAGCCGCAGCCACACCGGTAAACGAGTTCAATAAAGAAATTACCACCGGCATATCGGCACCTCCGATCGGCATTACAAACAATATACCGTACAATAAAGCCAATACAAGTATTACATAGATTAAATGTCCTTGTGTCGGGTCGATGATAAGGTATATTACCGCTGCAATTGCAACTAATAAAAAGATCATGTTCAATAATCCTTGTCCGGCGAAACTGAAATCTTTTACTTTACCATTTAGTTTACCCCAGGCTATCATACTACCGGCAAAGGATACACTACCAATTAATAAACCTAATCCTATTACCAATAATTTTCCTGTATGCGCCACTGCTATTCCCTGTGTTGCAATTTCATGTGATAAGTGATTGAACTCTACCAATGATATCAATGCCGCACAAGCGCCGCCCATACCGTTGAAAAGGCTTACCATTTCAGGCATTGCGGTCATCTTTACTTTTTTAGCAGCTAATGTTCCTACAATACCACCAATTGCCAAACCGGCAAATATCCATAGGTAGTTACCTAATTTTTGTCCCTCATCATTTCTATATAAGAAGATAGTTCCTATAATAGCTATCGTCATACCAAATGCTGCTGTTAAATTCCCTTTACGGGCAGTAGCAGGATTGGATAACATTTTAAGACCAACTATAAAAGTTATTGAGCCTATTAGATAGCAAAGAGTAAGTAAACTGAGTCCCATAATATATTTTGCCTCCAACCCCTAAAGGGGAGTTATGAGGAGTTTTAGTTTTAAAAAATCTTTTTAATTGCCAATTGTATAAAAGTACTTTTTTATAAAAGCTGCGCCGGAAGCCCCTTTAGGGGTTGGGGCATTATTTTTTCTTCTTAAACATTTCCAGCATTCTGTCGGTAACAACAAAGCCACCTACCACGTTTAATGTTCCCAATACTACCGCCAAAAATCCTAAGATCAATGCCAGGTAATTATCAGTAGGTGCTTGTCCCATTACAATGATAGCCCCGATAATTACTACTCCGTGAATAGCGTTGGCGCCACTCATCAATGGTGTATGCAGCACGCTTGGTACACGACCGATCACTTCAATACCAACAAATATCATCAGTATTACGATGTAGATGATCTGTTGATTTTCTGATATAAAATTTAAAATGCTTTCCATCTTCAAAAATTATTTATTTGGTTTTACGCCAAAAGCGCTTTTACTCTGTCGTTGGTTACTTCGTTATTGGTTGCCATGCAGGAACCTTTCACTAAATCATCTTCAAAGTTTAAATGTAATTGACCTTCTTTATCAATAATCAATTGTAAAAAATTAAGAACGTTTTTACCATACAACTTACTTGCATCGCTTGGCATATCACCCGCCAATGCAGAGTTTCCGATGATGCTAACGCCGTTGTGTACAACTGTTTCATTATTTTTTGTAAGCTCTGTATTACCGCCGGTTGAAGAAGCAATATCAATGATCACTGAACCGCTTTTCATTCCTTCGATCATCTGTTGCGTAATTAATATTGGCGCTTTACGTCCTTGAATTTGCGCTGTAGTAATCACAATATCTGCTTTGGCAACACTTTCAGCAATCTTTGCTTTTTGACGTTGCATAAATTCTTCTGATTGTTCTACTGCATAACCGCCGGCTTTACTTGCATCGGCAGCTCCTTCCACTTCTACAAACTTTGCACCCAAGCTCATTACTTCTTCTTTCACTGCAGGACGAGTATCGAACACTTCAATCACCGCACCCAAACGCTTTGCAGTTGCAATAGCTTGCAAGCCTGCTACACCTGCACCCAATATCAGCATCTTTGCAGGCGGAATGCTTCCGGCTGCCGTCATGAACATGGGAAAATATTTTGGGTATTTATTAGCTGCTAACAACACCGCTTTGTAGCCCGCAATGTTTGCCTGGCTGCTCAATACATCCATGCTTTGCGCACGGGTTGTACGAGGTATCATATCAATGCTGAAAACATTTAAGCCTTTTGCTGCCCAGGTTTTTATTAATGAAGCATTGAACAGCGGCTGAAATACGCCCAACACTACTGCACCCGGTTTCAACGTTGCAACATCAGCATCAGTCAATGGGTTTATAGATAATATAATATCCGAATTACTTAACACATTATTGCGATCGGAAATTTTCGCACCGCTTTCTGCATATTTATCATCGCTTGCAAAAGAAGAAGCGCCTGCATTGCTTTCGATCAATGCATCCACTTTCCACTTTTTTAATGTTGCTAAATGTTCAGGAAGCAGGGAAACTCTTGTTTCCGAAGTAGGTTCTTTTAAAACGCCAACAGTCATAGCTTTATAAATTGCGGCGAAGATAGTAAAAAATCAATACCGTATTGAGAAGTGCTGCTTTACTTTGAAGTCGGTTTTCATGCAAACGATGCCAATGAAAAACAGGTCGATTGTAAGTGTTACAGCCTCATGCTGTTGTATTTCATGCCAGGCCTCTTCCATTTCTTTGCTCCAATGAATATCATCAAAAATCAAAATGGTATGATCGCCTGAATATTGAAGCAATTGATGAAAATATTTCAACGTTGGTTCTTTACGATGATTACCATCTACAAAAGCAAAATCTATATTTTTTATTTTAGTAAGAACAGAAGGCAATGTTTCATCGAAGTTGCCTTGTGCTATTTCAATATTCTTTACCTTAAGCTGATCAAAATTTTGTTCTGCGATAGAAGCTACAGCCGGTGCGCCTTCACAAGTATAAACAGTTGCATTGTCATTACCTAATGCTAAATAAGAGGTAGTGATGCCTAAAGATGTTCCTAATTCAACAATAGTTTGCGGCTTGTAATATTGTATTATCCTGAACAATAATTGCGCATATTTTTTTGGCTTAAGGGATGAACGGGCAATGTCGCTTACTTTTCGTTCATTCTGCTTCATTACGGTAGAGCCTGCCCCAAAATCATCTACATGAATTATTTGTGTATTGCTGATGAGTTGCTTTCTTACAACTTCTATTTGCTGATAACAATCGTACTGTTCTTTATCCTGCAACACTTTTATAATAAAATCGAATACAAACGGAGAATGTACGCCGTGACCTTTACCATTGGATGCAGTAAAATAGTAGTGAAGATATTTTTTGGCTAGTTTGAAAGTGGAATACATAAAGCCCCCTAAATCCCCCGTTGGGGGACTTTGTGAAGAAAATAATTATTTAAAAAGCTTTTCATTCTTTGAAGTGTTTATCACCCCCTCCTTGGGAGGGGGTGGGGAGGCTGTTATTTTTTCTCCCAAAGCTGAAATGAATAATCGTATTTATGTTTCTCATCTTTCTTAAAATCATCACTTGAAACCAGCTTCCATTTCTTTTCATCAATTATAGGGAAGAAAGTATCGCCCTCAAGATCTGCATGTACTCTTGTTATATAAATTTTATCTGCTACTTTTAAATATTGCTTAAAGATCTCTCCGCCGCCAATTACAAATGTTTCTTTGCAATGAGTAGCTTCTGCCTTTTTCATTGCATCGTTTAAGTCTTTAGCAATAACAGCATCTTCTGCTTTCCAATCTTTTTGATGGGTGATAACAATATTGATCCTGCCTGGTAATGCTTTCTTTAAAGAGTCAAATGTTTTGCGCCCCATAATTACAGGCATTGCCCAGGTAGTGTTTTTAAAAAACTTCATATCGTTGGGCAAATGCCAAAGCAACTTATTGTCTTTACCAATGGCATTGTTTTCAGAAGCTGCAACTATAAGAGAGATTATCATAACTAATTTTTAAACAGCAACAGGCGCTTTAATTGCCGGATGTGATTGATAGTTTACCAATTCAAAATCTTCAAACTTAAAATCAAAAATATTTTTAACTGAAGGATTTATTTTCATCTGTGATAAAGGAAACGGCGTACGTGTTAATTGCAATTGGGCCTGTTCAAAATGATTATTATATAAATGCGTATCACCGCCCGTCCACACGAAATCTCCTACACCTAAATCGCAAACCTGTGCAATCATCATTGTAAGTAATGCATACGATGCAATATTAAAAGGAACTCCTAAAAACACATCAGCGCTTCTTTGATACAATTGACAGCTTAATTTTCCATCTGCCACATAAAATTGAAACAAACAATGACAAGGCATCAGCTTCATCTTTGGAAGATCAGCCACATTCCACGCACTCACAATTAATCTTCTGCTATCAGGATTTGTTTTTATTTGTTTTATTAGATCAGAGATCTGGTCTACCACTTTTCCATCGGCACCTTCCCAACTGCGCCATTGTTTGCCATACACCGGACCAAGATCTCCATTCTCATCAGCCCATTCATCCCAAATGCTTACGTTATGATCTTTTAAATATTTAATATTGGTATCGCCTTGTAAAAACCAAAGCAATTCGTAAATGATACTTTTTAAATGTGTCTTTTTTGTTGTGACCATCGGAAATCCTTTGTTCAAATCGAACCGCATTTGATAACCAAATACACTACGAGTACCTGTTCCGGTGCGATCGCTTTTATCAGCACCCTTGTCAATAATATGTTGAAGTAAATCTAAATACTGCTGCATAACTGCAAATTAAGCGAAAAGTAAAAAGTGAAAAGTGAAAAGTTATTAAGGTAAATTGCCCTTGCTATGAATATAACTATCAGAAAAGCGCTTAAAGAAGATTGCGAGCAAATAATGCAGCTGGTGCATGAATTAGCGTTATATGAAAAGAAGCCAGAGGAAGTTATTATCGATTTTAATGATCTGGCAAAAAGTGGCTTTGGCGAAAAGCCTGCCTGGTGGGCATTTGTAGCTGAGGAAGCGGGGATTGTTATTGGCTTTGCCTTATACTATATCCGCTTCAGCACTTGGAAAGGAGAGCGTATGTACGTCGAAGACTTACTGGTAACCGAAGAATATCGTGGTAAAGGGATTGGTAAATTACTGTTTGATGCATTGATCCAGGAAGCGAAAGAGAAAAAATTCAGTGGCATTACCTGGCAAGTGCTGGATTGGAACGAACCTGCCATCAATTTCTATAAAAAACTAGGTAATGTTGAGTTTGACGGTGAATGGCTGAATGGAGCTTTGCCATTATAAAAATCGTAGTTTTTAGTGCTCTTAATTCTATTTACCGCCAATGAAAAATATCTTTGCCAAATGTATATAAGTTTTAATCTTGATACTATTAAAGAGATTGCAATTAAATTATTGAATAATGCCGGCGATAAAAAAGTTTTTGCTTTTCATGGAGAAATGGGCGCCGGTAAAACCACTTTTATTCACACACTCTGCGAAGCGCTAAAGGTCATAGACGTTGTAAGCAGCCCTACTTTTTCTATCATCAATGAATATAATACGATCGATGGTGATATTGTTTATCACCTGGATTTATACCGATTAAAAAGTAATGAAGAAGCGATCAATGCCGGAGTAGAAGATTGTTTGTATTCAGGGAATACCTGCCTGGTAGAATGGCCGGAAAAAGCTCCCGATCTCTTCCCTGATAACACGCTGTACATAACTATTTCGGTTATTAACGAAAGCACAAGAAAAATACAATGGTAATAATTTGTAATTTTTGATTTTTAATTTTTAATTTACCACATGGCTACATCTAAACCCGTTATATCCCCTTCGTTTACGTACGAGACAATGGAAGAAATGCTCGACGTAAAACCCAAAGGCGAATTACTTTTTATTGGCATTCCTAAAGAAGCATCTTTTAACGAGAACCGTATTGCACTTACTCCCGAAGCAGTTGGTGTAATGATTGCCAATGGGCATAGAGTTATAATGGAAAGTAAAGCCGGTGATGGCGCCAGCTATACTGATAAAGATTACAGTGATGCAGGCGCTAAAATAGCGTACGATAAAAAAGCGGTTTATGAAAGTGATATCCTGGTAAAAAGCGCTCCTGTCAGCGAAGCCGAATGTGAGTTGCTTAAACCGGGACAATACATTATCTCTCCCATACATCTACCAGTCATGAAGCGTGAAATACTGCAGAAGATGATGGACAAAAAGATCACTGCATTAAGCTTTGAAAATTTAAAAGACGATGGTGGACATAATCCTATAGTGCGCAGCATGAGTGAGATCGCAGGCAGCGCTGTTATGCTCATCGCCGGGCAATATTTAAGCAATGCCAATGACGGAAAAGGTGTTTTAGTTGGAGGCATCAGCGGAATTCCTCCAACAAAAGTTATTATTATTGGAGCCGGTATCGTTGGTGAATATGCCGCTCGTACAGCACTCGCAATGGGTGCCAGTGTAAAGATCTTTGATAACAGCATTTATCGTTTAAAACGATTACAGAATAATATAGGGGGTCGCTTGTGGACCTCCGTTATTGAACCTAAAATTTTGGCGAAGCAGTTAAAAACCTGCGATGTGGCGGTAGGTGCATTGTCCGGCATGTCAGGCAGAGCGCCGATCGTAGTTACCGAAGATATGGTAAGCAATATGCGTCCGGGTACTGTTATTGTAGATGTGAGTATTGATCGTGGCGGCGTTTTTGAAACAAGCGAGGTTACTACACATGAAAATCCCATCTTCAGAAAATATAATGTAATACATTATTGTGTGCCGAATATACCAAGCGGCTTTGCCCGTACAGCATCGCAGGCTATCAGCAATGTATTGATGCCGTTATTATTAGATACTGCCGATGATGGCGGTATTGAAAATATGGTTTGGTATCGTATCAATATCCGTAGCGGTATTTATATGTTCAAAGGAGCGCTCACCAATTTTTATTTAAGTGAACGTTTTCATTTAAAATATACCGATCTGAATTTATTGATCGCAAGTAAGCGATAGGCTACAATTATCGTAACAGTAATACCGTTCCTCTTTGTACTTCTTCTACTCCGCTGTTTAATTTATATCGCCAGATCCATATAAAGGTTCCTGTGTTTTGTTGTGTGCCGTTTATAGTTCCATTCCAACCGTTGTTAAGTTCTGTACTTTTAAAAACTAATTGACCGGAACGGGCATACACTAAAAAATCAGATTGAATAATACTCGTATTAAAAGTTACAGGTCTAAGTACATCATTCAATCCGTCATTATTAGGAGTAAATGATCCCGGAACAAACAATCCTGCCGCACAATCTTTTTCTGTTACAGTAATAGTATCCGTAAGATTACACAAATTATCGGCGGTTATTGTAAGCCAGTATTTTCCCGCGTGTTGAACAGTTAAGCTTTTAGTTGTAGCTCCGGTATTCCACAAGTAGTGATCAAACGAACGGTCAGGTTCAATAGTTAAATTATTGTTCTCACAAACAGCTGCGGTTGTATTTAAAAAACGTCCAATAGTATCTATTGTTACATTGATCGTATCTGAAACAATAGCACTACAATAATCGGTTGCTTGTAAAAAATATTGCCCTGTTTGTTTAACCATGTATGTTGAATTAGTTGAACCATCCTGCCACAAATAATTTTTAAACTTACTATTAGGAGATAGTTGAAAAATTTTATTAGTACATAAAATCGTATCTCTTCCTAAATTAAGCGTAGCAGCAGGCAGAACTGTTTTATTTACCTGCATGCAGGATGATGTAACTGTAATAAGAAGATCTGTTGTACTGGCAGGAACAACAATAGTTTTTACCAATGAGCCATCCAGCTTATTTAAGAAAGAAGAAGCAACACTTGTTACCCGTACAGGAGCCGTTTGAATAAAATTTACATCTTGTCTGAAACAATCATCTTTTTTTTCGCTGCCGGTAAATTGTGTTATCTGTAAAAACCCTTTGCGCATACCAATATAATTACCAACAACACACAAGTATTGGCTTTTATATACAAAAGGATAATCTACCGGGTAGCTTTCCAATGCATTAACCGGGGCATTCAGTTTTTGTTGATATATAAAACTGTCTCCCGTAAACCCAGCTATATATTGTACAGCGCTACGGGTATCCCAAAAAATAATATTTGCATTATTATTAGCGTCGATATCAAGCCTGCTTAATTGAGGCAATGCTTTATCCGTATGATAATAAACGGATCCGTCGTAAAAAGTAAGCGTTGAATCAAATCCTATTTTATAGCTGCCATAAGCTGTATTTCCATTTACACGATTTGTTAGAGATACTAAATAAAAACTATCTTTTGTTGTATTTATGTAGCTAGAAGATAAAGGCGCATAGCCACCTGTACCTGGTTGAAAATAATCCACATTGTTAGTAATAGAACAATAAACGGTTTTGCCCAGTTCGCCGCTGTTTTTACTGATCTTCATTCCATAATATTTATTTTCCTGCTGATTGCTGCCAGTTGGCCGATTAACACAGGTGCGATAAAAAATTCTGCCAATACCAATAATGCTATCTGCACTTTCACATAGGGTTGCAGGAACTATATCGCTACAGGCATCTGAATTGTAATAAAATTTATTCAACAGCACATTAGCAGCAGTATCAATTTTAAGATAGTATTCCCTGATAGCTGTGTGTACATGTCTACCTGTTGCTGCGCCATGCAGGATATCCAAAGATCATTTCCAAACAAATACAATCTCGCTGTTTCCATATCCAGGTAATCGGTATTATCAGGCAGTACTCTTTTAACCCAAACTAAATTACCTGAACTACTAAATTTAATCAACGTAAGTCCGTTAGATATACTTCCTTTCAACAATAAAACAATATCAGTATTAGATAATATGGTTGCTTCCCACGATAAACTGCCATAAGATAAAAAATCGTTCGGCATAGTTACTTTCTTCGACCATTCAATGGTGCCTGCCGATGAAAGCTTAATAACATTAACAGATGTATCGTAAGTACTTAAATCAATAACGCTTCCGATCAAAATTGAACTGCCGTCTTTATTAAGTATATATTGATTGCTATTTAAAATAGAGCCGGGGCTGCTCAATAACTTTTTATAAGAAGTATCAAAACAGTTTTGAGAAGAGCTGCTCAAAACAGCCAATAGCATTGTTATAACAAAAATTGTTTTCATTGGGATGGGTACTTAAAAAATCAACATTTAAAAACTTTTTTAGATTCCATTGCCTTCAGAAAAATGAAACGCAAGTAAACTAAAAAGTAAAGTCATTGTCGATACCAACAAAATTAAGGGATGACATTTGTCAACAAAAACAAAAATTTTGATTTAAGTCAATGGTAATGAAAAGATTAAATAACAATTAGTCTTAATCTGGTTACAAATTTTTGAAGTAGCGTATTTTTAAAATTGCAAGTAAACCGGCATTACAGGCTCGGCTGTTTTTATTTGAATGAAAATAAAAAAGAGAATAAAAGCAATCGTAAGATAACCGGCTAATGGAAGATTTACTAAAGAGTTTTTAATGGTATCTTCTTGCTTTTTTGTTACAAAATGCAATACAAATCCAATCAACATTATTAGAAATACAGATTGATAATTAGAATATAATTCTTTCCAAACACTTCCATCAAAATTGAAAAATATTTGATGCAGCATTGCTTGTGCATCGCCTAATGAATTAGCTCTGAAAAATATCCAGCAAAAGCAAACGAAGTTGAACGTGACAATTATACCTATTGCTTTTAAGATGACCTGTTTTTTGTTGATACGCAATTTATCGCATACCCAATCTTTTGCTTTGTCAACACTTAATGCAGCACCGTGCATACCACCCCAGATGATAAAATTCCAGTTAGCGCCGTGCCAAAAACCACCTAATAACATTGTGATGAATAAGTTTACATACTGGCGAACTTTTCCTTTTCGGTTACCTCCTAACGGGATATAGAGATAGTCACGTAGCCAGCTTGATAAAGAGATATGCCACCTGCGCCAAAACTCAGTAATAGAACTGCTTTGATAAGGTGAATCAAAATTGGGAGGAATATTAAATCCGCACCACCTGGCAATACCAATCGCCATATCGGAGTAACCGGAAAAATCAGAATAAATAACTAGCGCATAGCCATATACGCCGAGCAAGCATTCCAACCCTGTATGCTTGCTTGGATCATCAAAAATGTAACCAACAAAATTTACATTGATAAAATCGGAGATAACGATCTTTTTAAATAAGCCGGAAAAAATGAGATAAAAACCTGATGCAAAATCTTCTTTACTTACAAAATAAGGCTTGTTCAATTGCGGCAAAAAATCGGCAGCACGTACAATTGGTCCCATCATCAATTTTGGAAAAAAAGAAAGAAAGTACAAGTAATCTATAAACCGGCTGACGGGTTTAAAATGTCCGCGATAGACATCTACCGTATAACTCAAATTTTCAAATGTGTAAAAAGAAATACCAACAGGCAATATCAAATTCAATGGATGTATATGTCCATTGCAAGCCTCATTGTATAATTGAATAAAGAAATTGGTGTACTTGAAATAAAACAACATTCCAAGATTAAGTACAACACTTAAAACCAGCAATGCCTTTCTTTTATGTGTATTGATCGTTTTGTAAATAAGATTGGATAGTGTAAAATCAATAACCGCAGAAAGCAATACCAGCCCTACAAACCATCCGGAAGCTTTGTAGAAAAAATATAAAGAGAACAGTACAAATGTTATCACTCTTGCATTCCTGTAATGTGCTACCAGCGAATACGTGATAATGAACAATGCAAAGAACCAGATAAAAAAGCCGCTGTTGAATAACAGAGGTTCTTTAGGATTGTAAGAAAGTTCTTCAATAAGTTTATTAAAATCTAATTGCATTGATATCACAATTTAAGCACGAATTATAATCCCTGCATTGAGTTTATGAAGGCCGTAAACAACCAATCAGCCAGTATAGTATACCCTTTCGGTGTAAAATGTATCCTATCGGGTTGAGCCAGTTTTTTTTGCACCCAACTATTAATGGAATATTCTCCTCCCATTACCTGGTGCAGGTTCCAATATGCAACAGCATGCTCATCTGCATATTTTATTAAAGTATTCGTCACATTTTTTATTTCAGGCTCCGATAAATAAGCCCCTCTTTGTTTATTATAGCGCAATGCGTCAGAAGGAGTGGTAATTAAAATACAAGCTGCCGGGCTTAATCTCTTTATCTTACTTACCAGGTGATCTATCTTCTCATAAAAATTTGTTTTAGATGAACCGGAAAACGCATCATTTGTTCCTAGTGAAATGATCACCAGGTCAAAATGTTCTTCTTTTAATTGTTTATCTAATTCTGCCAGCTCATTATAATCAGAATATTTTGTTCCGATCTTACAAAACCATTGGAAGTTAAAAAACAGGTTCCCGTGATATTTTCCTGTATAATAATTATTCAACTTCTCCATAAATTGTTGTGAGAAAACGCCGCCTTTAATGTGTGAATCCCCAATGTGTAACACCTTAATTAAAGTAGGCAATGAATCCGCATTATTTATCTTTTCTTTTATCGGCTTCAGCTCCTGTTCATTCATTATCTGATTACCTATGTTTTGTCCAGCAGCAGGTTTAACAAAAGCCAGCAATGCAATTAAACTACTTAGTAGGGTGCTTTTCAAAATCATCATATTCTTTCATAATTGCATTGAAAATATAATTACCAAATCGATGTGCTCCTTTAAAATTTACATGCGTATAATCTTTATTGGCATATACTGTATCGCCTTGTACCCAACTCACCATCTTATCTTCACCGCCCATGGCGTTATATAAATTGAAAAAATCTGCGCCACAATTTTTTGCCATACCGTATTGCACATCAATCAACGGCTGCACTCCTTTGGCAGTATGCCAGCCATCATCGTATTTAAAACTTTTGTCAGCGGTGGAGATTATCAGCATGTCTGCATCAGGAATAGAACCATGAATTTTTTTCAATACGGGCAACATCATTTTTTGATACCAACTAAAATCTGTGAGATTAGGTTTAAATAACAAGTTAGGGCCATATTGAAATACCAGCAGATCGTATGGACGTTCTTGTTGCACTTGTTTTAAAAATTCTTCTGAAAAATATTTAAACTCTACGCCACTGATCCCTCTGAATGAAAAATTATCTACTACAATTCCGCTGTCGGCTTCCATGGCTGCACCATACAAAGGAATGTCAGGAGATGAAAACCCAAGTTTCAACTCTTTCCCTTCATTTACTTTGGTCTCAAAAGAATTGAATAAACCTGTTGCAGTAATTGCTTGTGCATTGCCATTAATAGTTAGCGTAGCTGAATTACTTTCTCCTTCGGCAGGTTTTCCATACAACACCGAAACTGTATTAAAGCTATTTAAGTGTGGACGATTTACTGTTTTATAACTTACCCAACTGTTTTCTCCGGCAAAAAAACTATGCCCGGAAATAAACAGGTCGCTACCGGCTTTATCATCCGATTTAAAATTTACATCCTTCCAATCAGAAGAAAAAGAATGGATAACCGTTTGCCTGAAACCGGCCACAATTGAAGTTACAGGTACAAACCCAACCCCACCTCCTCCAAAAATATTTTGCAGTTGTTCCCGTATGTCAGCAGTGATCAGGTCGCCTTCAATCATCGAATCCCCAAAATAAGCAATGCGTATTTTTTTCCGTTTCTTTTGTTTAAGCTCCAATAATTTTTGCAAGAAATCCTGCAGAGCAAATTCTTTACCCGACGAGTTGATCAAACCATTATAAGTAGCGTAATTCTTTATCGAAATATTTTGTTTGGCAACGGTTGTACAATCGGTTGTGTTGGATATTGCAATCTTATCCCGAAGACTGTCTTTTTGTATATCAGCTAAAATGCTTACCCGTCGCATACTTTCACCGGCAAGGGTTGGTTTCCATTCAAATAAAAAAGTTGCCGCCAACAGCAGCAACAGGAAAAAAATATTAAACAACAATACTTTCTTTTTTACATTCATTGACTAACCGCATCCGGCTGATCATATTTCATCAGCCTGTGTTTTTTAATAAGTGATCTAATTCTTGGACCCCACACATCTTTAGCACCTGCATAATTATGGTGATTCATCGCTGTCAACCATAAATTATAATTCGTATTTCCTTTCAGTTTTGCATAATATTTTTTTGTTGATAATATCCTGCAAAAATCTTCGAACGACGCCCGTGCGGATATATATTGCTTATATTTTGTTTTTCTCTTTCTTAAATGATTCTTTCCCTTCACTCCGAAAAAATTGTTCAATTGCCTGCAATTAATACTGGTACCACTTCCCGATTCTAATATAGAAACACCTAAAATAACTGCCACCGGAATACCCCATTGCGTTGATAGCTCTTTTGCTAAAGGCAAATATTTTTCTATATAGCTTGTGGTTACTTTTTGTGCCGGGCAAAGGCTTGAACTTACCAGAAATACAGCCACTAACAGCAATCGAAGTTTATTCATGGCAATTATTTATACCATAAATATAACAATCTAAAAATACAAATGGGCATGTTATAAAGAATATAAAAATCAACGGGGTGTTGATAATTAGCTTTTTATAAGATGCAACCCAATTACTTTAATACTGATTTTATTGCTGCTGCTTTCAGCAAGCATTCATTATACTCTTCTTCTGCATTACTATAAAATGTAATAGCAGAGCCGGTTTGAAAAGAAAGATATTTTGCTTCAGCATTGTACAAAGTACTTCTTATCACTACATTAAAATCAAAATCACCGTTTGGGTTTATATAGCCAATAGAGCCCGAGAACAATCCACGTTTGGTTTGCTCGTATTGCTCAATCAATTGCATTACTCTTTTTTTAGGAGCGCCGGTCATAGAACCCATCGGAAAAGTAGCTTTCACAGCATTAACCCAATCAATATCATCTTTAATTTCTCCGCTTATGGTACTTATCATTTGATGCACCTGCGGGAAACTATAAATGCCAAATAACTCATCTACTTTAACTGTGGCCTCTTTACAAATTTTACTAAGATCATTTCTTACTAGGTCCACCACCATTACATTCTCACTCTTTTCTTTTTGACTGTTTAATAAATGCTGCTTATTGGCATCGTCAATATTTTTATTTTCATTTCTGCTTGATGTTCCTTTAATAGGTTGAGAGAAAATTTTATTTCCTGCTTTTTTTAAATAACGTTCTGGACTTGCACAGATACAATACCGGTCATTTACCTTATACAATGCTGCAAATGGATTAGGAGAAACAGCAGACAATTTTTTATAAGTAGAAAGAATATCTATTGTAACAGGTTGGGCAAAAAATTCCTGGCAAAAATTCAACTCATAGCAATCGCCACGTAAAATATGCTGTTGAATTTTTTTGATGGAGCTTATATAATCTTCTTTGCTGATCCTGTTTTTAATTTCAAAAGATGCCTGGCTATTTTCTTCTGCAATTGTTTGTTCGGAAATATTTTTAAAAATTGCTGCCGCATCACCATCACAAAAAACAGTTAGCTGCCTTTCATTTAACTGCAATACAATTTCAGGAACAAAAAAATGTATGTCTGCAAAGCCGATTCCATCAAAATTATTTGATTGTAATTGCTCGGTTTCATTCTTAAGATCATACCCAAAATGCCCGAACAACCATTTATTTTTATGCTGAGAATAAAAATCCTTTAAGCCGTTAAATGCCTTTCCTGCCTGCATTTCAATGCGGTGCTGTACACCTGCTGCCAACAAACATTCAAAAGCCGGTTCATTAAAATTGTAATGGAGATTATCTAAAAAACAAAAGATGTTGAACCGGTTTGCCCAATTCAACATCTTTATTTTAAAGTCGTTAAAATTATCTATTAAAAAAGATTGACCTTCTTTCACGTATATTGTTTACTTCCTGCAAAGAAAAGCAAACTTGATATTTCACGATTTACTTTTCACGATGCACGCTTAAAAATCATCGTCATCATCAAAGCCGCCACCGCCGCCTAAGTCATCGTCAAAGCCAAGGTCTTTAAAGTCGTCCATTTTAAGATCGTCATCATCATCATCACCTTTGCCTTTTTTAGCACCGCTACCACCGCCGGTTGATTTTTTACCTTTCGATTTAGGCAGATCAAACTCTTCAAAGTCAGGATCCCAACTATCGTCTTCATCTTCTTTACCCCAGTTATCATCATCTTCCTCTTCTAAATCATCATCATCGTCATCGTCTTCACCCTTGCTTTTAGAAGCTTTTCCTTTTGCAGCTTTGGGAGTTTCCTCAAAATCATCGTCATCATCATCTTCATCCTCGTCTTTTTTTGCTTTAGAAGATGCTTTCGATTCTGCTTTCTTTTCAGGAGCAGCTTTCTTTGGAGTTGTCTTTTTTTCGTTGTCAGATTTTGCAGCCATAGTTAACCAATTTATTGCACTGTAAAATTTCTTAGAGATTTTTAATTAGCCAAAAAAAATTGATAATTTTTTTAATAATATTTTTTGCCTTATGCCGTTACCAATTGTTCCCTGTTTGGTCCATTACTGATATATTTAACCGGCACTTTCAGATAATTATTCAAATAATCCAGGTATTCTGTCAGTTTACCCGGAAAATCATTGTACGAACTGATTGCTGTAATATCCTTTTGCCAACCCGGAAAGCTTTTGTACACCGGTACGGCATCTATCTTATTCAATTGCATCGGTACACACTTTTTCTCTTCGCCATCAATTTTATACGCCGTACACACTTTCAATTCATCCAAGCTATCTAATACATCCGTTTTAGTAATGATCAATTGCGTAACACCATTTATCATACATGCAAAATCAAGTGCTACCAAGTCAATCCATCCACAACGACGAGGTCTTCCTGTTGTGCTTCCAAATTCATTTCCGATCTTCCGAATTAACTCACCGGTTTCATCATGCAACTCCGTTGGAAAAGGACCACTACCTACACGAGTACAGTAAGCTTTTGTGATACCAAATACTTCTTTAATTTTTTGCGGTGCTACACCCAACCCGGTACACACACCCGCAGAAATTGTATTGCTGCTGGTAACAAAAGGAAAAGTTCCAAAATCTACATCCAGCATGCTTCCTTGAGCACCTTCCGCTAATATTCTTTTTCCTTCTCTAAGTTTTTCGTTGATAAAGTATTCGCCATTTACGATCTTAAATTCTTTGATAAATTCTATTGCTTCAAAGAAATCATTTTCCCACGCGCTGATATCTTCACTAAAATTATAATTGTCCAGCATCTGCTGATGTTTCGCTTTTAATGACTCGTATTGAGTCTTAAAATCTTTATCCAGCAAATTACCTACTCGTAAACCATTGCGACCGGTTTTATCCATATACGTTGGTCCAATACCTTTTAAGGTAGAGCCAATCTTATCGTTTCCTTTTGCCAATTCACTCGCTTTGTCCAATGCTCTATGCGTAGGCAAGATCAAATGTGTACGTTCGCTGATGTACAAATTCTTTTTATAATCAACGCCAAATGCAGCAACGCTTTCACATTCTTTTTTAAAAGTAACCAGGTCCAACACTACGCCGTTACCGATCAGGTTTATTTTATCTTCATGAAAAATACCGCTGGGAATCTGGTGCAACACTACTTTTTTACCATTCAAATACAGCGTGTGCCCTGCGTTCGGACCTCCCTGGAATCGTGCAATCACATCATAGTTAGGAGCAAAATAGTCTACAATTTTTCCTTTTCCTTCATCGCCCCATTGCAGACCCAGAATTACATCTATCATTTATTACTGAATATTTAAGATTGGATATTTATTATTTTGTTACGAGCATTTAGTTCTTTGTTCAACATCGTTGTGTCACTCTCTTGCACAGCATACCATCATTCAACGATCTCAGATTTAATCTGTATATCAATTTTAAGCGGCCGTAAAAATAAATGGAAAAAAAACATCTACCTAATAAACTGAAAGCAGAAGGAAAAAATGTAGAAAACTATAAACAAATAAACTGGTAACCCTATAAACTAAGCCACTTTCAACATGCTCATTTTGCTGCTGTTGAATTTACGTTCTGCATATTCCAGCGTTACTTCAAATGTTTTTACTTTTTGAGAAGGCAGTTCATACATTGCATCGGTTAAAATACTTTCGCAGATACTGCGTAAGCCACGAGCACCTAATTTATACTCCAACGCCTTTTGAACCATAAAGTCGAATACTGCAGGTTCAAATTTCAATTCAATATTTTCCAATTCAAACAAACGAGTGAATTGCTTGATGAGACTGTTTTTAGGCTGTGTTAAAATGCTGCGTAAGGTTTCAGCATCCAATGGATTCAGGTAAGTAACTACCGGCAAACGACCTAATAATTCAGGTATCAAACCAAAATGTTTAAGGTCTACTGCATTTACAAATTGCAATAAATTCTTTTGTTGAAAATCCTGTAGCTCTTTATTTACATTAAACCCGATAGAGTGTGTATTTACACGGCGGGCAATTATTCTATCAACACCGTCAAAAGCGCCACCGCAGATAAACAATATATTTTGTGTATTTACTTTGATCAACTTTTGTTCAGGGTGCTTACGCCCTCCCTGTGGTGGAACTAATACTTCTGTTCCTTCCAATAACTTCAATAATCCTTGCTGTACACCTTCTCCGCTTACATCACGTGTAATTGAAGGATTATCGCTTTTACGTGCTATCTTATCTATTTCATCAATAAATACAATTCCTTTTTCTGCAGCAGTTACATCGTAATTACAAGCCTGTAATAAGCGGCTTAACATGCTTTCCACATCTTCCCCTACATAACCTGCTTCTGTAAATACCGTTGCATCCACAATCGCAAACGGAACATTCAACATTTTAGCAATTGTTTTTGCCAATAATGTTTTACCCGTTCCTGTTTCTCCTACCATAATGATGTTGCTTTTTTCAATCTCAACATCATTTTCAATTTTCTGACTTAATCTTTTATAATGATTGTAAACTGCTACTGAAAGTACTTTCTTCGCATCGTCCTGGCCAACCACGTATTCATCTAAAAATTTCTTTATTTCGATCGGTTTTCTGACAGTCAATTTGCCAATACCACTTGTTACATTTTTAGAATCAGGATAAGCCATTAATTCCTGTCCGATAATTTCCTGTGCATGCTCTACGCAGTTCTCACAAATATGCCCTTCCTGACCGGCAATGAGTATTTTAACCTCATCGCGGTTTCTTCCACAAAACGAACAGTGTAAAGTTTGCTGTTTAGCCATTAAAATTATTTTACCGAATGAATCGCAAATTTAATCAATGAGATTCACTATTTATAGCTATTTGACGTAAATCTTGAACAAAATGTTGTGAGAAAGGAGAATAATCCTACAAAAGATACTGAAATACAAAAAAGCCTTGCTTCCGCAAGGCTAATATTATGAATTAAAAACATACTTAGATCTTGTCGATCACGCCATCCACAATTCCATAGGCTACTGATTCTTTCGCATCCATCCAGTAATCACGATCAAAGTCTTTCATTATTTTTTCAAAAGTTTGTCCGCAATTCTCTGCCAAAATACGAGCGCCCATTTCTTTGGTCTTTTTAATTTGTTCTGCCATGATCTCCAGATCAGCACTTACACCTTGTGCACCGCCGCTTGGCTGGTGTATCATAACTTCGCCATGAGGAAAAATAAACCTGCGACCTTTTGCGCCACCACTTAATAAGATACTTCCCATACTGGCAGCCATCCCCATACATACGGTGCTTACAGGTGAACTTATCATTTGCATGGTATCGTACATTACCATACCACTGGTTACAATACCTCCAGGACTATTTATATAAAACGTAATTTCTTTTCCCGGGTCAATGGCTTCTAAATAAAGCAGGCGTGCTGTAATATCACGAGCACTTTTGTCATCTACTACTCCCCATAAAAATATCTTTCGTTGCTCTATAAATTTTTTGTCGAACTGCCAGCTACCCATCATTTTTTCCATTGGATTTTCGGGAGCTTCTTTAGGCTCTTCATCTTCGTTTAACCGTGTGCGGTAGTTTGTATATAATTTCATTTTTTATTGGTTTTATTTCACGAACTGAAACTAATTGCACTATGTAAAGTAGTTCATTCATCTGTGCAATTAGCAGGAATCAATGTTATAGATTAATCTTTCTTTTGTTTTTTGGGGTTTACCAACAATACTTCATCTACCAAACCATAATCTTTTGCTTCTAAAGAAGTAAGCCAGTAATCACGACTACAATCTTCCGCAACCTTTTCAATAGGTTGCCCGGTATGAGTGGCAATTACTTCGTATAATTCTTTCTTTAATTTTTTCACCTCGTTTACGGTGATCTCAATATCGGAAGCTTGTCCACCAGCTCCGCCGCTTGGCTGATGTAACATAATACGGCTATGCTTTAGAGCTGTGCGTTTACCTTTTGATCCGGCACACATTAATACGGCTGCCATACTTGCTGCAATGCCTGTGCAAATGGTTGCAATGTCAGGTGTAACGAACATCATTGTATCGTACATTCCAAGACCTGCATATACACTTCCACCCGGGGAGTTGATATACATTTGAATATCTTTCGTACGATCGGTGCTCTCCAAAAACAATAATTGTGCAGTGATGATATTAGCCACTTCATCACTTACGGGGTAACCCATGAAGATGATCCTGTCCATCATCAAACGGCTGTAAACGTCCATTACTGCTATGTTCATGGGACGCTCTTCAATAATGTTTGGTGTAAGATTGGTTACATTATGTTTAATATAACCATCCAATGTATTACTGCTGATGCCGCGATGTTTTACGGCGTATTTTTCAAATTCTTTTCCAAAATTCATATACAAAGATTATTGTGTAACAAATATAGTGGATTGAATAACCCAAATAGTGTGCTGAAAAAAATAATGCGACTTTTTGGCGGGCTGCCACGAATAAATAAGAAATCATTTTAAAATAAAAAACCTTTTGCTTTTGCAAAAGGTTTCAATCATTTTATCTCATAAATCCAATTCAGATCAATGATGATGGTGATGCTGTATCGCCGCCAATCCTTCAGGAGTTATTTCATCTTCTTTAGGAGTGGTTTGGCTTTGCGCCCAGTTAAATAATTTTTCAGTTATCAAACGACGATAACTTCCGTCAATTTGTTTTTCGTCCTGCATCATGCGGTCAACATAGCTGTCTAACCAGCTTGTATCATCGCCTAAATTCATGTTGCCCATATAACGGGTAACTTCCTGCTTTAAGAAATCTCTCAGCTCTTGTTGCGTTACTTCCAAATTATTATCCTTAACTAATTTATCGCTGATCAATGTCCATTTTAATTGGCTGCTGAACAAAGGAAATTCCGCTTCTGCTTCATCGGCAGTTTTTGGCTTTTCGCCGCCGTTTTGTAACCAACGTTTTAAAAAAGCTTCAGGAAATTCCATCTTTGTTTCATCTAACAGAAAATGATATATCTGGTCGTGCAATTGATTACGACTTTGGCTATCCCAATATTGTTGAATCTCTTCTCTTAATTTATTTCTGAATTCATCTTCTGTTGCAACTGCTGCACCTGGAAATACTTCATTAAAAAAGGTTTCATCCAATGCTCTTTTTTCAACCAATCCAACTTTTGTTATGGCTAGTTTGAAATATTTTTGAGCTGCAGCTGTGTCATCTTTTGCAAAACCAAGATCTTGTAAGATCATTTCCAGCTTATCGCCTTCAAAGCTTTGTGCTAATTGAAAAACAACAGTATCATCTTTCTTTTTGCCCATTAATTGTGCTTTCAAAGCAGGGCTGAAATATTTAAGTAATAAAGAGTTTTCTTTTGTAATACCGCCTTCTATAACATTACCGCTTGCATCCGATTCAGTGAATAAAACATTTACCACATTTTCATCGTTATCAATTACTTCGGGTTCTGTCATGTTACCTCCTTTGATCTGCATGCGGTTGATTTCATCCTGCACCATTTCATCGGTAACTTTTACTTTATGAAAAGTAAGATTGGCTTTGCTCAACGGAGCAATTTCAAAAGATGGTTTTAAACCAATCTCAAAACCAAATTCGTATTCAGAAGGATTGTTTAGGTCAAGCTTATGAATATCCGCGGTAAGTGCTAACGGATGGGCGAAAATGTCTGGCTTTTCGTTGCTGATGTAATTGTATAATTCTTTTTCGGCGGTACGTAAAACTTCGTCGGCATATAAAGAAGAGCCGTACATTTTTTTCACCATTCCTACCGGCACCATGCCCTTTCTAAAACCTGGAATATTTGCTTGCTTGCTGTATTCTTTTAATTTTTTTTCAAACGAAGGAAAGTAATCTTCCTTGCTCAACTTCACGGTTAACTTTTCGTTCAATAAACCGATGTTCTCTTTTGTTACTGTAGCCATTTCTTTTCTAGCTTTTAGCTTAAAGCTTAATGCTGAAAGCTTTTGTCCGGATGATAGGGGTCGAACCTACATGGATTGCTCCGCTAGATCCTAAGTCTAGTGCGTCTGCCAATTTCGCCACATCCGGGTTGTTTTCGAGTTGAAAACGTATTGGGGGTGCAAAATTAAGGTAAATCAGGCAAAGATTAAAAGGAAGATTATATTATTACTAAAAATGAGAATATTTTGAAAGCATATATCTTTTATTTCAAAAATAGAGTTTACTTTTATAGCAACAATTACAGTTTCTTATCCTTCGTATTATAATATCCTTCGGAGAATCGTACCTATAAAAAATTCCACTATTCCTTTTCGTAATTAATTAAAAGAATTTATGTCAAAACTATCTGCTTTTGCATTGATATTCATTGCATGCATATCAATGTATTCTACTCAGGGTGGTCCTCACTATATAATAAATAAAGAATTTTCAAAGCATTCTTTGTTTGTACCTCCTACTGATACGGATGTTATTAATTGTATTCATGCTTATACCATTGTTGTATTAGGGTCGTCTACCTCTTTTGGTACCGGTGCCAGCACTATGGATAGTTCATATGTAAGTCGCTTTGCTGCTTACGTTAGATCAAAAAATGCTTCCAGCAATATTATCAATCTTGCTTTGGGAGGTTACACTACTTACCAGGTTTTATGTCCAACAGGTTTTACACCACCTTCTGATCGTCCATCGCCGGATGCGGGCAGGAATATTACTGCTGCATTAAGTTATAATCCCGACGCTATCATTATTAATTTACCTACGAATGATGTTGCAAATGGATTCTGGCTTTCGGAACAAAAAGCAAACTATGCAAGAGCTATAGCATTGGCTGATGCAGCCAATGTGCCGGTTTGGGTGACTACTTCACAACCGCGGAATGATATCAGCAATAGTATGAGAGATTCTCTTAAAGCTCAGCGGGATTGGGTATATACACAATTCGGAGATAAAGCGTTAGACTTTTGGAGCACCGTTGCGGACGCGGATGGCAAAATTGTTACCAGTTATAAATCGGATGACATCCATGTGAATAATTCGGGACATTATATTTTCTTTTCCCGTGTTGTATCTAAAAAAATATTGGATACAATTTGCACACGCTTAGGGTTTACACCTCCGGTGATCATGCATTCAAACCCTGAAAATAACAGCACCAATGCCAACAGGAATTTAACTGTTTCGCTAAACTTTGACAAACCCATCACCACCACCGGAACAGGGAAAATTGAACTTAGAAGATTTAGTAATGATGCATTGGTAGAATCTTTTACGGGCAACGATTACAACGTTGTTTTAAGTAGCGGCAATGTGAGCTTACATTTTAATACAATGCTGAGTAATGCTACTAAATATTATTTATTAATTGAGCAGGGTGCTTTTTTTAACAGCGACAATATTTCCTTTAAAGGTATTAACGACAAAAACACATTCAGCTTTACTACTTCTGTTCCATTACCGTTACAATTGCTTTCTTTTAATGCCGCTAAAAGCGAAAATGGAATTCAGCTTAAATGGGCAACCGGAAATGAATTGAACACAAAAGAATTTATAATTGAACGTTCTGTTGACGGAAAAAGTTTTGAGGCAGTAAGTACAATATCAACAAAGGGAGATGGAAATAATTTGTATGAATACAATGATATGTCTGCGAAAAACTTACCTGCTATTTATTATAGAATGAAAATGATCGATAAAGATGGCGGAATCACTTACAGCAATATTATATCAGCTGCAAAAGATAACCTTTCACCGGCATTGCAGGTAAATCCTAACCCGGTCAATGATTATATTAAACTGACTTCATCTTCCATTTCATCCGGCATATTAAATATTTATGATCAATCAGGTATAAGAGTTTTGAGCAAACGATGGAAAACGAATGAAGTGGTGCCAGTAGGGAATTTTCCGGCAGGACAATATTATCTTCAGCTAATTACCGGAACACAAATACAAAATGGAAAATTTTTAAAATAATTTTTTGGGCGTGGTTTAAATACCGGCAACTTTCTGTCTTTTCAAATCTATTGTAAAAACGCCATTAGGTTTGAGACAGCATACCAAATTCCCTTATCATCTTTTTTAAAATAATGATAGCTGCGGTTTCCGGTACCGCATTTAGTTCTGGCCAGATCCAAGCAAACAAACGCCTTTGTTCGGCTTTTATCAAAATAAACAGGAGACAGAGAAACAATACCGGCATATTTAGGAAACTTTTTATAAAAACCACTCCAGCCTCCTATTTTATGCAGATCTGTTTGCGACATTACTTTAATGGAATCAGAAGATGAAAAATAAGGTCTTAACGAAAACACTGTATCTCTCAATTCCTTAAAATTTCCAAACCAGGCAGTAGTATCGAATTTATTATGGACACTATCGAAATGTATGCTATGCCTGCTTATAAATATTAGGAAAGATCTCGTGTTTTTAAAATCCTGTTGAGTCGAATCATTTAAAATGATCTTTTTCCGGGAAACATATCCTTCTTTCTTTAGCCTACTGGTAATTGTCATTGCATAAATGTTTTGCAAATCCTCCTGGCAATAAGAAAGGTAGCTTATGCTCAAAAAAATAAAAATCAATAAGAGTTTCATCTAACAACAAATATACTTTTACATCGTTTTCACTAAAATAACCTAAATCTCTCATTCATCCCTTTTACGTAAATTCGTAATGCATGGAAACCACCGTTAAAATACATAAGTACAATTTAAGCGAGGAAGAAGAAAAAAAAGAGATACTGCGCCAGTACCGCGGCTTATTACGGGCATTAAAGCCAAAGTTGAAACCCGGCGATAAAGAAGCAGTTCGTACTGCTTTTGAAATAGCTGTAGAAGCGCATAAAACGATGCGTCGTAAAAGCGGCGAGCCCTACATTCTTCATCCTATCGCTGTGGCATTGATATGCGTGGAAGAGATCGGGCTTGGGGTTCGTAGTACCATTTGCGCATTGCTGCATGATACTGTTGAAGACACGGACGTAACACTGGAAGATATTCAGCACGAATTTGGAAATGAGATTTCCAAAATAGTAGACGGGCTTACTAAGATAAGCACCGTGATGGACGCCAACAGCAATACCACGCAACAGGCAGAGAATTTTAAAAAGATATTACTAACGTTAACGGATGACCCAAGAGTAATCCTTATAAAATTAGCTGATCGCCTCCACAATATGCGTACGCTCGATAGCATGAAACGGGAGAAGCAATTGAAGATAAGCAGCGAAACCGTTTACGTATATGCACCGTTGGCGCATCGTATGGGATTGTATTCCATAAAAACAGAGTTGGAAGATCTATCGATGAAATATCTCGAACCTGAAGCTTATCGTTCCATTGCGCAAAAGTTGAATGATACCAAGCGTGAACGTACCCGTTATATTAATGACTTTATTCGCCCGTTAAAAGAAAAACTGGAAAAGAGTGACGTTAAATTCGATATCTATGGCCGTCCTAAAAGCATTCATTCTATCTGGAGTAAAATCAAAAAGAAAGGGGTAACATTTGAAGAAGTGTATGACCTGTTTGCAATAAGAATAATCGTTGATTCTGCTCCTGATAAAGAAAAAGAAGATTGCTGGAAAGTGTACAGTACTATTACAGATGAATACAATCCTTCTCCCGAACGGTTAAGAGACTGGCTGAGTAATCCGAAAAGCAATGGATATGAAGCATTACATACAACAGTAATGGGGCCGCAGGGAAAATGGGTGGAAGTGCAGATACGCTCCAAACGTATGAACGAGATTGCTGAAAAAGGTTTGGCCGCACATTGGAAATACAAAGAAGGCACCACCGATGAAAGTCGCTTTGACAAATGGTTTCATCAGATAAGGGAAGCGCTTGCTAACCAGGACAGTAACACAATAGATTTTTTACAAGACTTTAAAACTTCTTTTCTTACTGAAGAAATATATGTGTACACCCCTAAAGGAGATGTGAAGATGTTGCCGGCGGGTGCTACAGCATTGGACTTTGCATTTATGGTTCACTCTGTAGTAGGTAGTCGTTGTATTGGCGCCAAAGTAAATCACAAACTGGTACCTATCAGTTATAAATTAAAAAGCGGTGACCAGGTTGAAATTATCACCAGTGCTAAGCAAAAGCCAACTGAGGACTGGTTGAATTTTGTAGTTACTGCCAAAGCAAGAACTAAAATAAAGGATGCGTTACGGGAAGAGAAGAAATCGATTGCTGATGATGGCAAGTACACGCTGCAACGTAAGTTTGAAGGAATTGGAGCAACATTCAGTCCGGGTAATATTGATGAAGTAGTAGCTTTTTATAAACTCAATTCTCACCTTGATCTTTTTTATAAAATTGCTATTAAAGAAATAGATCTTAAAGAGTTAAAAGAGTTTCATGTTTTGGGCGAACGCCTGGAGCAGCCTAAAAAGGAAAAGCCACATCACGTTGAAGAGGACAAAGCTGAAATTGATCACACTCAAAAAGTATTTAATAAAAAAGATACTGAGCTTATAATTTTTGGTGAAAGCAGCGACCGTATAAAATATTCTTTGGCAAATTGCTGCAAGCCAATTCCCGGTGATGATGTATTTGGCTTTGTAACTTCAGGAGAAGGCTTGAAGATCCATCGCACCAATTGCCCGAATGCAGCCAGGTTAATGGCAAATTATGGACATCGCATTGTAAAAACCAAATGGGCAAAGAACAAAGAAATTTCTTTCTTAACAGGATTAAAAATTGTTGGATTGGATGATGTGGGCGTGATCCATAAAATAACTAATTTAATAAGCGGTGAAATGAAGTTTAATATTTCCGCCATGACGATCGAAGCAAAAGAAGGTGTATTTGAAGGCAACATAAAAATATTTGTACACGATAGAGAAGAATTGGATGAATTATGCGATCGCTTACTAACTTTACCGGGAATTGAAAGAGTAGAAAGATATGATACAGAGTAAGGCTTATTAATAACAAAATTAAATTTTATAAAATGCAAGAACTAATCAATCATTTAGTAGAAAAAGTTGGCTTAACACAAGAACAAGCTAACGGAGCCATTGAAGCTGTAAAGAATTTTGTAAAAGAAAAATTCCCGATGCTGGAAGGTGCTGTAGAAAACTTATTTAGCCAGCAAAGCGGCGGAACCGCTACCGACGGCTCTTCTTCAGGAATTATGGATAATATTACCGATAAAGCAGAAGACTTTTTAGGAGATCTGAAAGGAAAATTCGGTTTGTAATTTATATCTCGCAGAGGCGCAGAGAAAAACTCTGTGTCTCTGCGAGAAAATCATTTTAATACTTCTCTGCTGATAACTAATTTCTGAATTTCACTGGTTCCTTCGCCAATAGTACACAACTTGCTGTCGCGATAAAATTTTTCTACCGGGAAGTCTTTTGTATAGCCATATCCTCCAAATATCTGTACGGCTTCGGTTGCTACTTTCACAGCTACTTCACTTGCATAATATTTTGCCATCGCTGCTTCTTTTGTAACCGGTTGTTTACGGTTCTTTAGATCACAGGCCTGATTAATTAATAATTCAGCAGCCATGATTTCAGTTGCCATGTCGGCCAGCTTAAAAGATATTCCCTGGAAGTTGGCAATAGGTTGGTCAAATTGCTTTCTTTCTTTTGAATATTGAAGTGCTGCTTCATAAGCGCCTTTCGCAATGCCTAAGCTTAATGCAGCAATAGAGATACGACCGCCATCCAATACTTTCATGGCCTGGTGAAACCCGTCACCTACGCTGCCTAACCGATTTGCATCTGGTATCCTGCAATTATCAAAGATCATTTCGGTAGTTTCGCTGGCACGCATTCCCAATTTATTTTCTTTTTTACCGGCACTGAAACCCATAGTATCACGGTCAACTATAAACGCAGTGGAACTATCCTTTGCACGAGGCAATCCTGTTCTACAGATCACTACAGCCACATCACCGCTTTTACCATGAGTGATCCAATTTTTAGTTCCATTTAATATCCAGTCATCTCCATCTTTTACGGCAGTTGTTTTCATGTTTCCTGCATCACTACCGGTAGTAGCTTCGGTTAATCCCCAGGCACCAATATATTCTGCGGTAGCTAATTTGGGCAGATATTTTTTCTTTTGTTCTTCACTGCCAAAACTTAAAATATGCCCGGTACAAAGGGAGTTATGTGCTGCCACACTTAATCCAATTGCGCCACATACTTTGGCTACTTCCTGTATCACAACATTATATTCAAAATAACTTAAACCTGCACCACCATATTCTTCAGGAACCAACACTCCCATCATTCCCAATTCACCCAATTGCTTAAATATTTTTATCGGGAACTCCTGTGCTTCATCCCATTTCATTACAAATGGCTTAATATATTGATTGGCAAAATCTCTTGCTGTTTGAGCTACTTGCTGTGTAACTTCATCTATTTCAAAATTCATTGACATAACCGTGCTGCTGTATTAGTTGTACTACAATTTAATCAACTTTTAAATAAGGTGAAAGCTTTTTATAAATTTCATCCGTCACTAAAACAACTTTTTTGACGTCAGCAACAGAAGTGTAATTTCCATGTTGATTGCGATATTGCACCACTGCATTGGCAATGGCATAACGCATATAAGGATGTTGTTTCATTTCATCAACAGTGGCTGTATTGATATTTATTTGAGCAAGGTTGGTAATATTTAATTGTAACCGAGGTTTTATTTTTTGAAAAGTAGAATCAGGCAAGCCGAATGTTTCTCCAACCTGTTCAACAGAGTAAAACCCACCTAGTTTATTTCTAAAGTTTATTATCCTGTTGGCAAGCTTGTTTCCTATTCCGGGCAATGCAATAAAAGCAGTTGTATCCGCTACATTTATATCAACCAAAACAATTTCTTTTTTATATTCTTTCTTTTCATAAGTAAAAGTTTGAGCATAATTAGATAATTGTTTAGGTTCAATGTTTATGTAAGGAATTAATTGCTGTGCTTTATCAGGAGCAATTCCCCATATTTTACCAATATCTTCCGGCTTATAAAACTTGCCGCCTTTCGATAAATATTTCTGTATGGTTGCAATGGTCTTATCTTTTATTCCTAAACGTTTCCATCCTGCCGCATCAAGTGTATTAGGATTGAAATAAAATAATTCGGTTGGTAATTCTACTTCTTTATTTTCTATTGGCTCGTTATATAAGGCAATGTTTCTTTCAAAATTGTTTTTACTAAAACTATCTGTTTTTTGTGCCGATTGCAATTGCGTAATTTCTTTTTCAAACTCCTCATGACTATATTGTTTTGGCTTGTTAAAAAGAGAATATGTAAAAGGAATAAGGAGAAAAAATAAAATAAGGGAAACTAAAACAAGGATACCTCTGCGTTCTTTTTTTGTAAAAGAAAAGTAGGAATACGTTTCTTTGTTAAGCATATGATCATATTTTGAAGGGTCAAGAATCTCTACTATGAAGATTTTAACCTATCAAAAGTTGCATCCCGTCATAAGCTAAATTTATTCCGGCCGGAAGCGTAGGTTCTACGTCCTCGTATTTACCCAACTGGTGGCTGATATGCGTTAAATAAGTTTGAGGAATTTCCAGTTCGCGGGCAAGCGCAATGGCTTCATCTAATGTATAGTGAGAGATATGTTTATCGTGCCTCAATGCATTTACTACCATTATCTTACTGCCTTTTATTTTTTCTTTCTCACTTTCATCGATACGATTGGCATCAGTAATATAGGTAAAATCACCAAAACGAAAAGCCAATACCGGCATTTTTAAGTGCCAAACCAAAATAGGTGTCACAGTAATATCGCCTATTGTAAAGGAATTGCTTTCATCAATGGTGTTTAACGTTAACTCCGGTATTCCCGGATATTTTTTATCAGCAAAGGCATAGGCAAATTCTCTTTTTAATGCCTCTTCCGTTAATGCATTCGAAAATATCTGCATTGGCTTTTTTAAAAACCAATTAAATGCTTTTACATCGTCCAACCCTGCAATATGATCCTTATGAGGATGTGTAAATAGAACTGCATCGAGCTTTTTTACATTTTCTCTCAACATTTGATAACGGAAATCAGGCGTTGTATCTACTACTAAAGTTGTTGTTGCACTTTGTACCAAAATGCTGCTGCGTAAACGTTTATCTTTTTTATTGGTAGATGTGCAAACCTCACAATCGCAGGCAATCATCGGAACACCGCTACTGGTGCCGGTTCCCAAAAATGTTATTTTTAATGGAGGATAGCTCACTGTACAAAAATAAAACTATTCTTACAGAGTCCAGAAACACAGGGCATTATGTAATTAGGAGGGAAATATTTTGAAAAACTTTCACAGACACCAAAGTAAATTCTTTTTCTCTGCCTTAATGAGACTATTCTTTACTCATGCTCTATGCTCATTACCTCGTCAAGCATTTTTTGGCTTTCATGTGTGAGTAAATCGATGTGAATATCTAATTGCGGTAATAGATCTACCAGTGTATTTATTCTTCCTTCTGTTTGAAAAAATTTATTTAACACTACTACTTTCTTTTCTTTTAAAACACAGTACCCGCTTTGAAAAGTTCCCTTCTCATAACGAAGCAAGTAACCTCCTTCTTCTACAATTCTCTCTATTTTATCAAGGGTGGTTTGTGTATATTTCATCGCAAAATTCTCTTTTAGAACAAAATGGGTTAAAAACAGTGCAACTTCTATCTATTACAATTAATTATGAAAAAAGTTTTTCAACAAACGTTAATAAATACTTTGCATTGTGATTTATATTTGACGAACAACAATAATAAATGGCGAGATATTTTTATTTGCTTTTGTTAATCCCGATCCTTCAGAGTTGTAATTCCGGCAATTCCAGTAAGGAATTAATGAAAAAAGCAATTGCTATTACAGATTCAACACAATCTCCTTATTCGAAATTTGGCAAACGCCTTTCTATTACAGGTGATTTTAATGGCGATAAAATTATTGACACCGTTTATGAATCATACATTAGTAGCCTGACCGGAAAAGAAACAAGTAAGATCATGGATAGTGTTGATTGGGAAAATAATATCAAGCTGGTCATAAAAAAACTACCTATTAGCAGATTATATACATCTATTCCAAATGTTGATACTTTCATTGTTATAAAAGGATCACAATGTGGACTTACTCTTTTTAAAAACTTAGGAGATATGAATAATGACGGGAAGGATGAAATAGGCTACTGCGTTGATTGGGCTGATCTTTCTCTTTCAAATACATTTCACATTATAGAGCTTAAAAAAAATAGTTTTGAAGAAATAGCCTGCATTCCAATTAATGAAGAAACTTTTACTATAAACTATAACTTAATTAAACGTAAGCTACTCAAACAAAAAACAGCGACTAAAAAGTAGTAATTAAATAAGCTCTATTCTTCCAAAAAATCATTTATTAGTCATTCGCACAATCGGCACGATCATTTCTTCCAAGCTTACGCCACCATGTTGAAATGTGTTGCGATAATAATTTACAAAATGATTGTAATTATTAGGATAACAAAGGAACACATCTCCTTTTGCAAAAATATAGGATGAATTTACATTGGGCACCGGCAACGCTGCTTCACGAGGGTCGCGGAAAGCCAATACATCCCGAGGTTCGTAGTTAAGGTTACGTCCATGCTTGTAGCGAAGATTAGCTGTGGTTTGTTTGTCGCCAATAACTTTTACCGGCGTTTTTACACGCACACTTCCATGATCGGTACCAACTATTAAGGTCATTTTTTTATCGGCAACTTTTTTAAGCGCCTGGTGTAATGGAGAATGTTCAAACCAGCTCTGTGTAATGCTTCGGTAACTCGTTTCATCACCGGCTAACTCTTTCAACACTTCCATTTCTGTACGTGCGTGGCTCAGCATATCAACAAAGTTGTAAACAATAATATTAATATCGTTTTGCAATAAATTATGAATGTTATCAACCAGCTTTTGTCCATCGTTGTTATTAGTGATCTTTGTATAAGAATATTTTAGATCACTTTTGCCCAATTGTTTTAATTGTGCTTTAAAAAATTCCTCCTCAAATAAATTCTTTCCTCCTTCTTCATCATCATTTTTCCATTGCACCGGAAACTTTTTTTCTATATCTACCGGTAACGCACCCGCGAAAATAGCATTGCGGGCATATTGTGTAGCTGTTGGTAAAATGGAATAGAATGTTTCTTCTTCCAATATTCTAAAGCTTTCATTGAAGATCGGTTGAATGCTTTTCCATTGATCAAAACGCAAATTATCTATTAATACAAAAAATAAAGGAATTCCTTTTTCAACATGCGGCAACACTTTATACTTCATTACCGTATGACTCATTATCGGGCTATCAACGCTTTTAGGTCCAACCCATGACGCGTAATTCTTAGAAATAAATTTAAAGAATTCCGTATTGGCTTCAGATTTTTGCGATTGAAAAACTTCCTGCATTTCAGGACTATCGCTTTTTTTCATCTCCAGTTCCCAGTACACTAATTTTTTATAAATGTCCATCCAGCCATTGTAATCCGGGTTATCGTTCAACGCCATGAATAAGTTTCTAAACTCTTGTTGATAAGAAGAGGTAGTTTTTTCTGCTACCAGCCTTTTATTATCAATAATTTTTTTCAAGCTCAATAACACCTGGTTAGGGTTTACGGGCTTTATTAAATAATCGCTGATCTGTGAACCGATTGCTTCATCCATCAAATTCTCTGCTTCATTTTTGGTGATCATTACTACAGGCAAATTGTTATTCACTTCTTTTATCTGTTGCAAAGTTTGCAAGCCGGTAATGCCAGGCATACTTTCGTCCAGCAGCACTACATCCACAATATTCTCTTTTACAAATTCCACGGCATCAAAACCGTTGGTTTTTGTATTCACTTCATATCCCTTGTTTTCCAAAAAAAGTATCTGCGATGTAAGGCTGTCAATCTCGTCATCAACCCAAAGTATTTTTGTTGAACTCATGTTTTTTTAATTAATAATTTTTGATGTTTGTTCTTTATGTCCTTAGCCGAAGTACTACTATCAGGAATCGTTGTGTCACTCTCTTTTACGGCGCTGCAGTTCTCAGCATTTTAACTGCGTTCATTACAAATTTAATTTAATCTATGGATGCTTTAGAGATTTGTTTTACTTTGTACATCTTTTAACAAAAAAGTTTTTACTATTAATGCCTTTTCGCAAAATCATTAACGATCCTGTTTACGGCTTTATCACTATTGACGATGAATTGATTGCTGCGATCATCGCACATCCTTATTATCAACGGCTACGACGCATACATCAAATGGCAATGGCACATTTGGTTTATCCTGGCGCTGTGCATACGAGATTGCATCATTCATTGGGCGCATATCATTTAATGAGCTGTGCGCTTATTGAATTAAAAGGAAAAGGTGTTGAAATCACAAAAGAAGAAGAACAAGGAGCCAAAATTGCCATTTTACTGCACGATATAGGACATGGGCCTTTCAGCCATGCATTGGAAAATATCCTGGTAGAAAATGTGCACCACGAAGAAATATCATTGCGCATAATGAACGAGCTCAACAAAGAGTTTAACGGTCAATTGCAAACTGCATTGGATATATTTACAGACAAGCATCCAAAAAAATACTTACATCAACTGTTAAGTGGTCAGCTGGATGTTGACAGAATGGATTATTTGACACGTGATAGTTTTTTTACAGGTGTAAGCGAGGGTGTTATTGGTTATGATCGCATTTTAAAAATGCTGGTAGTTCACAATGGCGGACTGATGATAGAAGAAAAGGGAATTTATTCTATCGAAAAATTTTTGGTAGCACGCAGGCTGATGTACTGGCAGGTGTATTTGCATAAAACAGTTTTGTGCGCTGAACAAATGCTGAAACAAATCATTAAAAGAGCAAAACATATCAATGCTGAAACACCGGGAATTTTAAGCAGTTTTATCCATTCATCTAAACATACGGCAACCTTAGAAGAATTTTGTAATATAGACGATCATGATGTGTTAGCTACAATGAAAATATGGAGCATGCAAAGTGACAAAGTGCTCTCTACCTTATGCAATGGCATCATCAACCGGCAATTATTAAAAGTAGAATATTCCTCACAGCCAATTAACAAAAAAAGACTGCAGGAAAAGATCGAAGAAGTTGCAAAAAAATTATCTATAAGCAGCGAAGATGCAGAATGGCTTGTCTTTACCGGTGAAGCAATAAGCAGCACATACAATTTTGAAGATGAAAACATCCATATCTTATTTAAGGATGGAACTATAAAAGACATTTCAGAAGTAGATAATGCGCTTATCAATCAAAACCTTAAAGGCAAGATCAAAAAATATTACATTTGTTATTTAAGATAGTCGCAGGTTTCAGGTAATCACTTTTATACCAGGAACTTGACGCACAAAATTCAGCTATGCAATTTTCCGCAATACAAATAGCCGCCATCATCAATGGTAAAATAGAAGGCGACCCCAATGAAACTGTTGCATCTTTTGGTAAAATAGAAGAAGCGCAAAAAGGTCAATTAGCATTTTTAGCCAATCCCAAGTATGAAGATTTTTTATATTGTACACAGGCATCTGTTGTCATTATCAATGAATCGCAGGAGTTAAAGCAACCTGTTTCGTGTACGCTTATCCGTGTGAAAGACGCATACAGTGCCTTTGCCATTTTATTAGACAAGTATCAGCAAATACAAACGCAGCAAATGCAGGGAATTGAAGAGCCTGCATATATTCATGCTACTGCCAAAAAAGGCGAAAATATTTTTATCGGGGCTTTTACATACATCAGCGAAAAAGTAATTATAGATAACAATGTAAAATTGTTTCCAAATGTTTTTGTAGGTAATAATGTCATTATAGGAGAAAATACAATCATCCATCCCGGTGTAAAAATCTATCACGATTGTGTGATCGGAAAAAACGTAGTGATACATGCCGGCACCGTTATTGGCAGCGATGGTTTTGGCTTTGCTCCTCAGGCAGATGGCAGCTATAAAAAAGTTCCTCAAATAGGCAATGTGGTAATTGAAGATAATGTGGAAATAGGCTCTAATACTACAATTGACAGAGCAACAATAGGAAGCACTATTATTAAAGCAGGTGCAAAACTCGATAACCTATTACAAATAGCACACAACGTAGAAATTGGCAACAATACCGTAATTGCAGCGCAATCAGGTATTAGCGGAAGCACTAAGGTTGGGAATAACGTAATGATTGGTGGGCAAGTTGGTTTGGTAGGACATATTCAAATTGCAGATGGAAGTAAAATAAATGCTCAAAGTGGTGTAAGTAAGTCTATTAAAATACCTAATACTGCAGTAACGGGCTCTCCGGCTTTTGACTATACTGCTGCATTGCGAAGCCAGGCAATAAACAGAAACTTACCTGAGTTGGAAAAACGCATCAAAGAATTGGAGCGGATCATAAAAGAGCTCATCGAAAAATGACCTTTTTATCCTTTTGCATATAGCTGAATTTATGATCTTTTTTACACTGTAAAGCAGGCTATCAACTGCAACTATCAACTCTAAATATCTATCTTTGCCGGATGGACTCAAACTTTAACCCGGACAAGCAACATACATTAGCTTCAACCATAACAATCTCAGGAACGGGGCTTCATACAGGCATTAATGTTGACATGATATTAAAGCCTGCCAACCCCGGCTTTGGTTTTCAATTTCAACGAACCGACTTAGCAGGAACTTCTGCCATTAAAGCTGACTGTGACCTGGTTACTGATACTTCAAGAGGAACTACTTTAGAACAAGGTCCTGTTAAAGTAAGTACAGTAGAGCATATATTGGCTGCCCTGGTTGGAATGGGTATTGATAATTGTTTGATAGAATTAAATGGACCTGAAGTTCCTATTATTGATGGAAGCAGCGCTCCTTTTATAAAAATAATTGAGGAAGCCGGTGTGCTGGAACAAGACGCTGCAAAAGCCTGGTACACGATTGATAATAATATTTCTTATTACGATGAAAAAAAGCGGGTGGAGATGACAGCGCTTCCATCTACGGATTATAAATTAACTACCCTTATTGATTTTAATAGCCCGGTACTGGGAACACAACATGCAGGTTTAAAATCAATGAAAGATTTTAAAGTAGAAATAGCGCCCTGTCGTACTTTTTGTTTTTTACATGAGTTAGAAATGTTGCTGGATAATAACCTGATCAAAGGCGGTGATATTAATAACGCAATTGTTGTGGTAGATAAAACAGTAACAGAAGATGAAATGAATCGCCTGGCGAAAGCTTTTGGCAGACAAAAAGTAGAAGTTAAAAGTGAAGGGTATCTCAATAATGTTGAATTGCGTTTCCCTAACGAACCTGCACGACACAAATTATTGGATGTGATCGGCGACCTGGCTTTGATCGGCTATCCCATTAAAGGACATATTATTGCAAACAGACCCGGACACAGCACCAATGTTGAGTTTGCAAAAAAAATAAAGCAATACATAAAGAAGAACAAGCATACAAAGGATATTCCTATTTATGATCCCAATCAACCGCCGGTTTATACACAGCAACAAATTGAAAAAACGTTGCCACATCGTTTTCCATTTTTGTTGGTAGATAAAATAGTTGAGCTTACTCCTACTTTGATCGTAGGTATTAAAAATGTAACGTTCAACGAATATTTTTTTCAGGGACATTTCCCAGGAAACCCTGTAATGCCAGGTGTTTTACAAATAGAAGCGCTGGCACAAACAGGAGGCATTTTATGTATCAATGCCATGCCTGAAGGGCAATACGATACCTATTTTTTAAAGATAGATAACTGTAAATTCAAACAAAAAGTAGTGCCCGGCGATACCATGATCTTAAAAATGGAATTGGCAGAACCTATTCGTCGTGGTATTTGCGTAATGAAAGGAAGTGTGTATGTTGGCAACAAGCTTTGTACAGAAGCGGACCTGACAGCGCAATTAGTAAAAAGAAATTAAACCATTAGCTAATAGGTTAATGGCACTTAGCAGGATAAAATAAAATTAAAAAAAGTGTTCAATTTGTAATTAGCAGATTAGCACATTATCGGATTAGCACATTAAAATTATGATTCATCCTCACACATACATTCATCCTAATGCAAAGCTTGCCACTAACGTAAAGATCGATCCATTCAGTGTGATTCATCCTAACGTAGAAATAGGTGAAGGCACCTGGATAGGCAGCAATGTTACTATCATGGAAGGCGCCCGCATCGGGAAAAATTGCCGGATATTTCCGGGAGCTGTGATCGCAGCTATTCCGCAAGATCTAAAATTTGAAGGAGAACAAACTACCGTAGAGATCGGTGATAATACTACTATTCGTGAGTTTGTAACCATTAACCGTGGCAGTAAAGATAAGTGGAAGACCAAAGTAGGTAACAATTGCCTTATAATGGCTTACAGTCATATAGCACACGATTGTATCGTGGGCAACAATTGTATCATGAGCAATAACACTCAAATGGCAGGTCATGTAATAATGGGTGATTATTCCATCTTAGCCGGAATGTGTGCTGTGCATCAATTTGTACAGATCGGTCAACATTCATTTGTGAGTGGCGGTTCATTAGTAAGTAAAGATGTACCCCCTTATATAAAGGCTGGTCGTACGCCGCTTAGCTATGCCGGCGTAAACTCCATCGGTCTTAAGCGCAGGGGGTTCTCACTGCAACGCATAAACGATATCCTGGATATTTATCGCATCATTTATAATAAAGGGATGAATACCACGCAGTCACTTAATTATATTGAAGAAGAATTAGCCGCTACAGATGAACGGGATGAAATTGTAACCTTTATTCGGGAGAGCGGTCGCGGCATTATTAAACGTTTTACAAAGGGAAGTACAGACGAAGAATAGTTTGCATCTCAGCATTCATAATTTTTATTCAACATCGTTTTTGCTATACGATGCATCGGAACTCAGTTGCACGGCATACCTTTGTGTATCTGAAAATGCAAATCACTTTAAACAATATTGGCAAACGTTATAACCGGGATTGGATATTCCGGCATATCGATTATCAATTTATTGGCGGGAAAAAATATGCCATTACAGGAGCTAATGGTTCCGGCAAATCTACTTTATTACAGGTGATCGGCAGCGCTGTTTCGCATAATGAAGGCAAACTTCAATTTACAATAAACAACGCATCATTACCAGAAGAAAATATATACAAGCACATTTCTATTATTGCCCCTTATCTTGAATTAATAGAAGAAATGACAGCTAAAGAATTCCTGGATTTCCATATTCAATTCAAGCCACTAACACAATCTTCTAAAGAGATAATAGCGATTGTTGGCTTGGAAAAAGCCACACATAAACAGATCCGTTATTACAGCAGCGGTATGAAACAGCGTTTAAAATTAGCCCAGGCATTTTTCAGCAATACACATGTTTTATTAATAGATGAACCTACTACCAATTTAGATGAAACAGGCATTGCATTATACCATCAACTTATAAATGATCATACTGCAAATAAATTAGTGATCATAAGCAGCAATGATAAACAGGAATATAGTTTTTGTGATGAAGTGTTGGACGTGAGTAGATACAAATTGTAATTATCTTCTTTTTGCAACTTTAGCCTTAGTACTTTTTTTAGGATAAACTGTTTTCGTATCAGGGATAGTAAGGCCACCCAGAAGCGCTTGTACACTTTCATTTAATATCTGGTATTTATTAGCAACAAACAGATCCATTTTATCAGCAGGCAATCGAAGATCATAATTACCTATACTTGAGATCATACCCGCAAAACCGGGATTATAGCGATCGAAAGTTTCCATGCTCATCGAAAGGTTTTTAGCAATAATGGCAGCATTGTATTTACCGGAAATGTTCATTGTTTGTACATTATCCTTTTCTGCAGAAGTTAAAGAAGGTTGTTTATAATACGGGTTTACTCCAATTGAATTATAACTCGTTCTTGTTACATCAGTACTGTTATCAAAAACCAAAGCACTATCGGTGTTTACATTGGTTGTAATACCGCCGCCACCCTCCATAATATAATGCGTAGCGATAAAACGTTTTACATACGTTCTTGATTCTTCAGGCAAATAAAATTGCAGGTTCCAGAAATTATTGCTGCCGCATTTTTTAATAGCACTTGAAACTCTTCCTGCACCGCCATTATAAGCCGCCATCACCAATAACCAATCATGAAACTGTCCATACAACGACAGTAAGTATTTTGCAGCCGCATTTGTGCTCTTATAATAATCAGTTCGCTCATCTACATAATTATTAATCGTTAAACCCAATTGACGTGCTGTACCCGGCATTAATTGCCAGGGGCCGCAAGCACCTTTGTTGGAAAGCGCCTGGGTTTGTAAATTCGATTCAATTACTGCAACATATTTTAACTCATGTGGCAAACCATATTGTTGCAAAACATTTTCGATCAAAGTAAAATAAGGTTGTCCCCAATCTTTCATTTTTTGCAAATAGGTGCCATGAGATTTCATGTAATCCTGTATAAAATTTTCGGCGTTGGGATTTACCTGTGAAGTGTAAGGAATGTTTGAATTATAATTATAATTGGAGAATAAATTTTTAAATCCGTATTTGGTTACCTGGCTAAAATACTGCACCTTATCTTTCTTAGGTGCTTTAGATGATTTAACCACCTCTTTAATCAATGCATCTTCCTTTGTGGTGTCTTCCACTATAGTGCCAGGTTGAACAGAATCAATAGACTGAGAAAAACTTTTTTCAGCAAATGCAAATAATAAAAATGCAAACAATAATATAATTGTTTTATTATTCATTTGTTGCAAGATGCTGATAGCTTTTATAGTGTTGCATCAACACCTTGGAAAACTCCAGCAAAGTTAGTTCATCCTGCTTATTGGTAATTACCTGTAAGCCAAAAGGCATGCCGTTGCTGTGTTTGTAAAGAGGAACCGATATGGCAGGCACACCGGTAAGATTTGCAAAAACGGTATAAATATCTGCAAGATACATTGCAATGGGATCGTCTGTTTTTTCTCCTAATTTAAAAGCTGTAGTGGGCGATGTTGGTAAAACTATTGCATCGTATTCTTTAAAGATAGCAGCGATTTTATCCGTTAATAACCTACGAACTTTTTGTGCTTTGCTATAATAAGCGTCATAATAGCCCGCGCTTAGCACAAAAGTCCCTAATAAAATTCTTTTTTGCACTTCTTTGCCAAAACCTTCACTGCGTGTACGTTTATAAAAATCCACCAGGTCGGTAACTGCTTCCTTTGTTCTGTGCCCGTAACGTACACCATCAAAGCGGCTTAAATTGCTGCTTGCCTCTGCAGTGGTCAATACATAGTAAGCAGGTACCACATAATCCAACAGATCAAATTCAACTGCTTGCACAGTGTTTCCGTTATTTTTTAATTGTTCCAACGTTTTGTTAATGCCGTTACTTATTTCTTTATCCAGCGACTCATGCTCAATTGCTTCTTTGAAATAAGCGATACGATATTTTTTTTCTTTATTGTTGGAGGAAGAAAAATTTAATGATCCTTGCTGAATGGCTGTACTGTCAAAATCATCGGGGCCAGAAATAACTTCTAGCGTTTTTTCTACATCTTCAATGGTATTTCCAAAAACTCCTATCTGGTCGAATGAAGAAGCATAAGCGATCAATCCATACCTGGATATTCTTCCATAAGTTGGTTTAATACCAACAATACCGCAAAAATCAGCAGGCTGACGTACTGAACCTCCTGTATCGCTTCCTAAGCTTACCATGCACATGCCGGCTTGCACAGCTACAGCACTTCCACCGGAAGAACCGCCGGGAACCTTAGTAGTATCAAATGCATTCAATACCGGACCGTATGAGGAATTTTCGTTGGAACTGCCCATTGCAAATTCATCACAGTTGCAGGAGCCAATGATGATAGCATCTTCATCCAATAGTTTTTGAACAGATGTAGCGTTATAGATAGACTTAAAACCTTTTAAAATATTTGAAGATGCAGTTACTTCATGATCTTTATGACAGATAACATCTTTAATAGCAACAACAACTCCGTGTAATTTTTTTAATGGCTCACGCTGTTTCCGTTTTTCATCCAACGCTGCTGCCCGTTTCAAGGCTTCTTCTTTATAAATATTTACAAACGCATTTAGCTCTTTATGCTTATCTATTTGCTGCAAGTAATGTGTTATTACTGCTTCGCAGGATGTATTACCTTGTATAAGTTGTTGATGATATTCGTCTATTGAGTTGAATAAAAACACTTCTATTTTTTTAAAGATTAAATTATTTATACGCCTAACTCCATTCTACAACGCTTTCCTTCGCTTTTCTTCTTTCCACTTTTGCGCAAAGTAAAATACTTATTTCATATAAGATCAGTAACGGAATGGTGCATATTATCTGGCTTAACATATCCGGAGGCGTTATAATACCCGATAAAACCAACATGATAATAATAGCATACCTGCGGACCTTTCTTAACCATTTAGCGCTTACCACATCTACTTTAGCTAAAAAATACATCACTAACGGAAGTTGAAAAGCAAGTCCTGCACCTAAAATAAGCGGCACCAATGTATTGAAATAGCTTCCTATTGTCCATATGTTTTCAATATTATCATCTATTGAAAAATGAGCAAAAAAACTAACAGTATAAGGAGCAATTACAAAATACCCAAACAATACTCCGATAAAGAAAAGAAAAGAAACCCAAAAGATGACACCTCTTGAATTTTTCAATTCTTTTGATGACAAAGCCGGTCGTACAAATTTCCAAAATTGCCAAAATACATATGGAAACGCAATAATAAAACCACCTATCAAAATAATATTAAAGAACACACCAAATTGTCCTGCAACTGTTGTGCTCTGCATTTTTACATTTATTTCTCCCATGCACAATTTGTCACCTAGGTTAAAACGCTGATCAAGCCTGCACAAAAAAGTATAAGTAGGAAAATCTTTGTGTGTTGGGCCCATCAAAATTTTCTTGATGATCAGATCATCAAACACTACCATTACAATAGCGCCTAACGCAACAGCAACAGCTGATTTAAAAAGATGCCCGCGCAATACATCTAAATGCTCAAAAAAAGACATTTCTGCCCTTGAATTGTCGCCTTTACCTATATTGAAAAATTTCATGAAATTTTAGGGATATAAAATGCCTATAAACAAAACCTCGCAAAATTACTGCGAGGTTTTGTTTATAAAAAAAGATGATTTTTGGTTATTACTGTGTGTCAGACGAAATCTGTTTAGAACTGTTTGAGGCAGCTACTTCTTTGTTCGATTCACTATTCAATTGGTCTTTGATCTCTCTTTTTACACCATCCTTAGCATCTTTGAATTCTCTGATGCCGCTTCCTAAACCACGCATTAGTTCGGGAATTTTTTTACCTCCAAACAAAAGCAGCACAACCAATATTATCAATATCATGTGCGGGCCACTAAATAAATCTCCCATGTTTGTATTTTTAACTGTGAATGAAGATGTAAAGGTAAAACAAAAAACACAACAAGAAACACATTTAACAGTTACTCCGGTAAGCATTGTAAATTTTATTGCTACAAAAAAAGGAGATCTAAAAATAGACCTCCTTTAATAAGTTCGGGACAAGTGAGACTTCAAATAAATAATTACCTGATGTAACGACCGCATTTAGCTTTTCCATTAGCCGCTTCATACGGTGTAATTCCCCTTGAACAAGATGCAATTGCAAGAGCCAATCCTGCAACAATAGCAAATAAAATAACCTTTCTCATGATTTAATCATTTTAAATTTTAAGAAATAAGCAATAATCGTTGCTTTAGGGGGAAAGGTCTTGTCGGAGGAATTGGAATGATTGGTATATTATCGCCTTAGCCAACAATCGTTCCAATTTTCAGATATAGGGTAGGCTTATAATACAAAGTACGCAAAAATAATTGATTTTCAATAGAAAATCTTATACCAAAAGTTTTGTTAAGAAGTCGTCGCCATTCTTTTTTCCTGGATACGAGCGCTTTTACCGCTTCTTTCACGCAGGTAAAATAATTTAGCACGACGTACTTTACCAACTTTGTTTAATACGATGCTATCGATATTAGGAGAGTTTGTAGGAAATAAACGCTCAACACCTACGCCATCGCTGATCTTGCGAACAGTAAATGTTGCAGTAGCGCCGGTTCCCTGACGTTTGATCACATCGCCTTTGAAGCTTTGGATACGCTCTTTATTACCTTCAATAATTTTATAATTAACGGTAATATTGTCTCCAGCTTTAAAAGAAGGAACTTGTTTTTTTGTTGCCAATTGTTCGTGTACAAATGCTACTGCGTTCATAACCTAAATTTTAAGGAGTGCAAAGGTAAAGAACTCCCGCTAATTTTCAAAACTAATTACAAGATTAAAAAAATGAGCATAAATTACTGTCTGAATAGGCTTAAAGCCGCATAAATATATTTTATATTATGAAAAAACTTTTTATATTTTTCTATTTGCTACCCTTTTTTTGCACTGCTGCTACTGTGGATACTATTACTATTTATAGTGCTGCTATGAAAAAAAGCATTTCCTGCGTGGTAATAAGCCCTAATTCCTATAAAACACAAAAAAGCAATTATCCTGTGGTTTACTTATTGCACGGTTACAGCGGGAACTATTCTAACTGGATACAAAAAGTGCCTTCCTTAAAAAAACAGGCAGACGATTACCAGATGCTATTGATCTGCCCGGATGGGGGTTTTAGCAGTTGGTATTTTGATAGCCCTGTTGATTCGACCATGAGATATGAAACGTATATTTCTAAAGAAGTGATCAAATACATCGATACTCATTATCGAACCATAAAAAATAAACACGGAAGAGCTATTGCCGGTTTAAGCATGGGGGGACATGGCGCTCTATTTTTAAGCATTCGTCATCCTGAATTGTTCGGTGCTTGTGGAAGCATGAGTGGGGGCGTCGATCTGCTTTCTTCTCATAATAAATATGATATTATAAAACGCATTGGCGATACCACAACCAACAATCCTTACTGGCACGATTACTCTGCTGTCAATTTTATAGAAAATTATAAACCTTCTGATTCGCTGGCATTTATTATTGATTGTGGAACAAGCGATGGATTTTATACAATCAATCATCAATTGCATGAAAAAATGTTATCCTTAAAAATTCAGCATGATTATATAGAACGTCCCGGTGAACATAATTGGGACTATTGGGCAAATGCGGTAAAATACCAGTTATTGTTTTTCAGAAATTATTTTAATAAGTATAAATAAGACTTTTTGCGCCGGCATTAATTCTCTATTCAACATCCTTGTGTCACTCTCTTGTGCAGCATATTTTCATAGCAGCCTTGTAAACCAATTACTGCTATTCTGCTGACTTTTCTTGAAATCTTTTCCGTAAATTCACATTACACGAATATGAGAACACTTTCTGAAACCTGGTTTGCTGAAGGCTATATAGACTTTGAGCTAAAGAAGTACACGCTTCTTGCTTATCTGCAGGAGGTGAACAGTTGTTTTCGTCAAAATATGTTATATCCCGAATTAGCGGATATAATTTTTCATTACAACAATATCATAGCTTTTAGAGAAAATAAACGATTTCTGCAGGAACAGTTTCCTAAAAAATTATCCGGCATACAAATGCAAAAGCTGCAATGGCTATACGAGCAATTGATCGAAGATGATGAAATGATGCAGGAATTGGAAGATATTATTAATTATTCTGCCAATACTATCAAACAAACCATCAGCAATGGCGCTGAGATATACGAATTTGTAGAAACTAAAATAAACATCACTCCTATTGGTATTGTTCCGTTGGATAACAACGAGGGTTATTTCTTCCTCAACACCGGCGATGAAAAAGATACTCGAGTGTATCAATATCGTCTTTCTATATTTGAAAAAAGTGAAGAAAAATACCGCAGCATAAAAACGGCTTATATCGATATGTGGTATCGCAGCATTGCTACTACTTACGAGCATATTAAATATGAATTGATCCGTAAACGCAGCGATTTGCCAAATCCAGCTGTGTACGCAGTAGAAACCTCTCTTAAATTCCCTTTGGAAGAAACATTATTACCTATTGCCAAAAGATGCCTGGTAAAATTCATTTCATCGGCTGCCGCGTAAATTGTCCTATAGGGCCGCAGACAACACAGCGCATTTCATGATTTAGCTGCCATTTCGACTTATTTGAGATTTGTTATTTGCTATTTGGAATTTCCAATCAACTATGGCACAGTTTTCAGGGCATATATAGTAAACTGTTTGTCATGAAAAAGAAAAAACAAATACCTGGCAGCAAAGAAGATAATATGAATGCTTTGGAAGATATGCATATCTATGCTGCCGGTCATGAAGTGGATGAAAAATTAATTCCCGCCAATGACACTAAGCATGTAAATGGCGGAATTCCGGATGATGAGATTGATGAAGACGACGATTTAGATGATGATGACAATAGAGCATAAATAACACTTTAAATCTTTGGTTATGATTCGCAAATTAAAATCGGGAGAATACCGAATATATTCCCGTACAAAAGATACAAAGACCAATCGACGCAAAAATTTAGGTACTTTCTCTACCTTAGAAGCAGCCAGGAAACACGAAAGGGAAATACAATACTTCAAACATCACTAAAATATTTTCCTGTTTTTAAAATATTTGGCCTTGTCCGCCGTCTACCTTGTTATATATGGATAAGGCACTGGCTATACCAAACACAATGACTGCAGAACGGAATAATAATATCACTGATACTATTAAGGCTTATGGCAAGCGCTTGTTTGGATTTATCCGCAAACGCGTTAACAGCAATGAAGATGCAGAAGATATTTTACAGGAAGTTTTTTACCAATTTGCCGGCAATACTACACCTATTGAACAGGTAAGCAGTTGGTTATTCACTGTTGCACGTAATAAGGTTACTGACAGCTATCGTAAACAAAAATTACCGTTGGCAGATGATGTTGTTGCTGCATCCAATGATGATGACAGTTTTGATTGGAGAGAGTTTTTAATAGCCGATGATAACTCACCTGAAACAGCTTATATAAGAAATTTATTTTGGGAAGAATTGCAACAAGCATTAGATGAATTACCTGTAGAACAAAAAAATGTTTTTATCCAAAACGAATTAGAAGACATTCCATTTAAAATTATCTCTGAACAAACCGGTGTAAGTGTGGCCACACTCATTAGCCGTAAACGTTATGCAGTGCTGCATTTGAGAGAACGATTAGCGAATCTTAGAAACGAATTATTAAATTATTAAAAACAATTGTCAGTCTAAGCTTGGCGAAGACAATTATTAAAACAATAAAAATATTTACAATGAGACCAGAATTTAGAAGAAGAAAATTTTTCATGATCATCCCGATGGTAATTGTTGGCATATTCCTTTTTGGATTGGTCGTAATGGGATTATGGAATTGCGTATTAGTTGCCGTGTTAGGAGTTAAAGCTGTTACGTATTGGCAGGCTTTAGGAATATTAGTGTTAAGCAAGATTTTATTCGGCGGCTTTAAAGGTCGTGGTGGATGTCACGGTGGACGCCATGAAATGTGGAGACAAAAAATGCAGGAAAAATTCAGCAACATGACTCCTGAAGAAAGAGAAAAATGGAAAGCAGAATGGAAAAGCAGATGCGGATGGAGAAGAGATAGAGACGAAAAAGCAAACGAAGAAGCATGAGATGTGAATGAATAGTCAATGGTGAAAAAATAACTGATAATAAGACTAACGAAAATTTCACTATTCACCATTGACCATTCACATTAATCAACCAAAACCAACCAACATGGAGATATTAGTATTTAAAACCAATTTGACTAATAAGAAGAAAATTAGTGCTGTTGAAAATACTTTAGATATTCATCCTAATATTAACCGCTGGAATGTTGATTTAAATGATTGCGATAATATTTTACGTATTGAGGCGAATGATCTATCGCCAAAAGAAATTGAAAGCATCTTGTTGAATGCCGGATATTATTGTAAAGAATTGGAATGATAATGTGAATGGTCTATGGTGAATAGAGAAATCATTGCAATTCTATTCTTTAATAAAAGTTCAATAATAGCAATGCCGATGAACGAAATAATTATCTCATTTCTTTTACTAAAAGAAATGGATAACAGAACAAGTTCACAACGATGCTGAAGAAAGAACAAATGTTTGTAACAAAAATATCTTACATATTTCTTCTATATTGTCCGCCGACTTCATATAACGCATGCGTGATCTGACCGAGAGAACAATACTTTACTGTTTCCATTAATTCAGCAAAAATATTTTCATTATTAATCGCAGTTTGTTGCAAACGTTTCAACATTTCTGCACTTTTATTGTTATGTAGATTATGAAAAAAATTCAACGCATTTACCTGGGCATCCTTTTCTTCTTTGTTAGAACGAACAACCTCGTTTGGAAGAATTGTAGGAGAGCCTTTTTTATTCAAAAACATATTGACGCCCACGATCGGGTGTTCCCCATTGTGTTTTAATGTTTCGTAGTAAAGACTTTCTTCCTGGATCTTATTGCGCTGGTACATTCGTTCCATCGCACCTAATACACCACCACGTTCAGTTAATCGATTGAATTCATTGAGCACGGCTTCTTCCACAAGGTCAGTCATTTCTTCAATTAAGAAACTTCCCTGCATCGGGTTCTCGTTTTTGGCAGTACCTAACTCACGGTTAATAATTAACTGTATCGCCATTGCACGACGAACACTTTCTTCTGTTGGTGTGGTTATCGCTTCATCGTAAGCGTTAGTATGAAGCGAATTGCAGTTATCATAAATAGCGTAGAGCGCCTGCAACGTAGTTCGTATATCGTTGAAATCTATTTCCTGCGCATGCAAGCTTCTTCCGCTGGTTTGAATATGATATTTTAATTTTTGCGAACGTTCGTTGGCTTTATACTTATGCTTCATTGCTTTTGCCCAAATGCGGCGAGCTACTCTGCCAATGACGCTGTATTCAATATCCATTCCATTACTAAAGAAGAAAGAAAAGTTTGGTGCAAAATCATCGATCTTCATTCCTCGACTCAAATAATATTCTACATAAGTAAATCCATTTGCTAATGTAAAAGCAAGCTGTGTTATAGGATTAGCGCCGGCTTCAGCAATATGATAACCGCTGATACTTACGCTGTAAAAATTCTGTACTTTATTTTGAATAAAATATTCCTGCACATCGCCCATTAATTTTAAAGCAAACTCTGTAGAAAAAATACAGGTGTTTTGCGCCTGGTCTTCTTTTAAAATATCCGCTTGTACAGTGCCGCGAACAACTGCTAATGTTTTTGCTTTAATTTTTTCATATTCTTCTTTTGGCAAGATATCAGAACCGCTGAGTCCTAATAACTTTAACCCTAAACCGTTATTGCTTTGAGGTAATTCTCCATTATATATTGGAAGGTTTTCCAAATCCTTCATTAAAGTATTTGCATTTTCTCCTAACCATTTTTCGCATTGCTGATCAATAGCTGCATTCAGAAAAAACGCTAAAAGCATAGGTGCCGGACCGTTAATGGTCATGCTAACAGAAGTTTTTGCATCGCATAGATCGAAACCGCTGTATAACTTTTTTGCATCGTCTATCGTGGCAATGCTTGTTCCGCTGTTACCGATCTTTCCATAAATATCAGGTCGATAATCGGGATCTTCTCCGTATAAGGTAACACTGTCAAATGCAGTGCTGAGGCGCTTCGCAGGTTGCTCTAAACTTAAATAGTGAAAACGTTTGTTGGTAGATTCCGGTCCGCCTGCACCCGCAAACATTCTTGTAGGGTCTTCTTCTGTTCGCTTTAAAGGAAAGACCCCTGCGGTGAACGGAAATTCTCCCGGAACATTTTCCTGTAACTGCCATTTTAAAATATCTCCCCAATCTTTATACTTGGGCAATAATATTTTATGTATAACAGTGCCGGATAGACTTTTTTGTATGAACGGCTGTTTTATCTTTTTATCACGAATGGTATATTCAAAAAAATCTTTGCTGTACTTTTCTTTAAGCGCTTCCCAGCCATCTATTAATTTTTTGTTAGATGAAAGAAGCTTTGATTCTAGTTCATTCTTTATTGACTGCAGCTCTTCATTTTTGCTCACTAATTGCAATGCTCCGTTTATTTGATACAGTTTAGATGCAATCGCAACCTGCTCTTCTACTTCTTTATTATAATGAATAATTTCTTCTGCTATTTCTGAGAGATAACGAACTCTCTTTGGCGGAATAATCTGTGACTGATTAATAGTATCATTCACATGTGGATGATGTTCTATCTCTTTCCCAAAGTGTACACCGGTTTTTTGGGCAACTTTCTCCATCACTCTTTCAAACAATTCATTTACGCCTGCATCATTGAATTGCGCAGCAATGGCGCCAATCACAGGCAAGTCTTCATCTTTAGCAGTAAATAAATTGTGATTGCGTTTGTATTGCTTCCGCACATCATGCAAAGCATCCAAAGCGCCGGCTTTATCAAATTTGTTTATGCAGATAATATCTGCATAATCCAACATATTGATTTTTTCCAGTTGAGATGCTGCGCCATATTCGGGTGTCATTACATAAATGCTGGTATCTACATAATCCAAAATAGAAGCATCACTTTGTCCAACGCCTGCACTTTCTAAAATGATGAAATCATATCCGGCTGTTTTACAAATGTCGATAGCTTCCTGCACATGTATGCTTAACGCTTTATCACTTTCTCTTGTTGCCAAGCTGCGCATGTATGCTCTTGGTGATGAAATGGAGTTCATACGAATTCTATCTCCCAATAATGCTCCACCCGTTTTCTTCTTACTTGGATCGACTGAGATTACTGCAATCGTTTTATCAGTATATGTATTTAAAAACCGTCGCACCAATTCATCTGTTACAGAAGATTTGCCGGCACCGCCAGTTCCGGTAATACCGAGTATCACAGGCTTGATATTTTTTGAAGAATTTTTTGATCTTATTTCATTCAATAGTGAAGAATAATCCTGTTCATTTTCAGCCAGTGTAATTGCTCTTGAAATCCGACGAATATCTTTTACTTCTTGTAAAGGCAATTTGCCATTCCAGTTATGTTTTTCCAATATTAAATTAGAAGTTGCCGCTCTTTCAACAACATCTTTGATCATTCCTTCTAAACCTAAATGTCTTCCATCATCAGGACTATAAATTTTGGTTATGCCATAATTATGCAATTCTTCTATTTCGCTCGGAAGAATCGTTCCGCCGCCGCCGCCGAAGATTTTTATATGTCCGCAGCCATTTTCATCCAGCAAGTCTTTCATGTATTTGAAAAACTCTAAATGTCCACCTTGGTAACTTGTTATAGCAATGGCGTTGGCATCTTCTTCAATAGCAGCTTCTACTATTTCAGCCACGCTCCTGTTGTGTCCCAAATGAATAATTTCTGCGCCCATGCTTTGCATAATGCGACGCATAATATTGATGGCAACATCGTGTCCATCGAACAAGGAAGCGGCTGTTATAATGCGAACTTTATTTCCTGACTGAACCATGATTTATAGAATTTATCTGATTCCCCGATTTTTTGTGTTATCCACAATCGTCTATTAAAGTTACAAAATAAAAAAGCCATTGCCGAGTATCTCATTAGAAGTAATATAAATACACAAATAAAAAGAGACAGCCTATTAAATGAATTATAGTTAACGATCTACTCGTTTTATTTCCTCTGATAGTTTTTACAAGATTAATAATGAATAAGAGAATACCCAATAAGGAAAAAGCCAAAGGAGCCAAGATATCAAAATTGGGAGTACATGGCCCGCTCCGAAAACATTTATGACAAATAAACACAATGACAAACACAAACAAATAATACAAAATAGCAGTGAGAGGCTTTTTCATATTATCTCATCTTAAACGTAAGCGCTGCAAAATCATTTACAGACAAAGCTTCTGCTCTTTTATTAAAAATCTCATCTTGTAATTCCTCGGTAGTAAATTGCGCTTTTACAGCATTCCGTAATGTCTTACGGCGTTGGTTAAACGCAGTTTTTACCAAAACCTCAAAAGCCCGCTCACTTTTTACATTTATGGGAGTAATTTTTCTTGTTAAGCGAATAACGCCGCTTTCCACTTTTGGCGGTGGAGTAAAACATTGATTGCTTACATCGAATAAATATTCAACATCATAGTAAGCTTGTATCAATACACTTAGCACACCATATATTTTACTTCCTTCTTTTGCAGCCGCACGTTGCGCCACTTCTTTTTGAAACATCCCTATTACAACAGGCACATTTTCTTTCCAATCTAATACTTTAAATAAAATTTGAGTAGAGATGTTATAAGGGAAGTTTCCAATCACAGTAAATGGTTTATCAAAAGGAGCATCAATATCTAAAAAACTTTGATGAATTATTTTACCGCTTATTGAAGGATACTTTTTTGACAAAAAATCTACTTTTTCCGTATCCAGCTCTACTGCTTTAAAATCGATGTCGGGAATTTGCAGCAGATGTTTAGTAAGCGCTCCTCCTCCGGGACCGACTTCCAACAAACGTTCAAATTCACCTTGCTGTAAAGCATCAATTATTTTACGAATGATGTTTTCATCTTTTAAAAAATGTTGCCCCAGCGATTTTTTGAGTGTGTACTCCATAAAGTCAAAAGTAAAAACTAAAAAGTGAAAACGGTGGCTTCTTTTGACTTACCTTTTGGCTTTTTACATATTATCGTACTTTTACAAACTAATATTTTTAAGATGAGTGAACAAAGACCCGTTATAGGCATCAGCTGTGGCGATATTAATGGAATAGGATTAGAATTAATAATAAAAACGGTTAGTGATAATCGTTTGTTAGAAATATGTACACCGGTAATTTTTGCCAGCAATAAAGTATTAAACTTTTATCGCAAAGGTGTTCCTGATATTAATTTCAATTTTTCGAGTATTAAAGATTCCAGCCGTATTAATCACAAGCAAATAAACCTTTACAATTGCTGGGAAGAAGAAGTAAATATTACTCCCGGACAATTAACGGATGCAGGAGGCAAATATGCTGTACAAAGTTTACAAATTGCAGGGCAAGCTTTGAAAGAAGGTAAGATAGATGGACTAGTTACAGCTCCGATTCATAAAAAGAATACTCAATCAGCAGAGTTTAACTTCACAGGACATACTCCTTATTTAAAAAATTTATTCGGTGTACAGGATGTGGTAATGTTCATGGTAGCAGAAAACATGCGTGTGGCATTGCTGACAGAACACGTTCCTGTGAAAGAGATCACAAAATATGTTACTAAAGAAAATATTTTAAGCAAGCTGCAGATAATTAATAATTCCCTTAAAAAAGATTTTTTAATTGATAAGCCTAAAATTGCTGTGCTGGGATTAAATCCTCATGCAGGCGATGAAGGGTTGATTGGTAAAGAAGAAGAAGAAATTATTCGTCCGGCTATTAAAGACGCCAAGCAAAAAGATATCTTCTGTTTTGGTCCTTATAGTGCCGATGCATTTTTTGCACGTGGTCATCACGAAAAATTTGATGCAGTATTGGCAATGTATCACGACCAGGGTTTGATTCCTTTTAAATCATTAGCGCATGGAGAAGGCGTTAACTATACGGCTGGCTTGAATGGCATTCGTACTTCTCCGGACCATGGTGTTGCATTTGATATTGCCGGAAAAAATAAAGCAGATGAATCTTCCTTTAGAGAAGCGATCTTTAAAGCAGTTGACATTATAAAAAACCGGAAAGAGTATGAAGAGCAAAGAAGCAACCCTGTTAAAAAGGTAACGAATCGTATAGTTGCCAATGCTGTGGACGAAAAAATAACTGAAATTCCGGAATAATTCATGTTAAGCCCTAAATTATAAGTCCATGCATTAAGAGGTTTTAAAATTTTTCCTAAAACAGGCTTAAACAACTCAAATATATTATCTTTAATAATTATATAATTTGGGCTTACTATTCTGCTATTTGTCAAATTTTTGTTATGATTTCTTCAGAAATTTAAAAAAATTTTACGCTTAAACATTTTTATATATAATTGAATATCAAATATTTATAAAAATTATTCCTCATACCTACCCTAAGCGTTCCCGTTAGAAAAACTTATGCACATCTGGCAAAATTTATTTTTTTATGTGGGTGTAATTTGTAATTTAGCAACAGAATTTAATGGGTTAGTAAGTACAAAGGGTCAACTTAAATGTTGGCCCTTTTACTTTTTATTTATTTCTCTTCTTGAATATTTTTTCATCGCACAATTTAATTTCTAATTGCCTTTTTAATTAAAGATTATGTACGCTTTAATTAAAGTTTAATAGTAGCAATACCCATGAACGTAATGATTATATCCTTTCTTTTACTAAAAGAAAGGAGTAACAGAACAAGTTCATAACGATGTTGAAGAAAAACAAATGCCAGTATCAAAATAATCCAACCAAAAACAATTATTAATTTTTAATTTTCAATTTTTAATTACAGTGAATGAGTAAAACAAAAACATCCTTCTTTTGTCAGAACTGCGGATATGAAAGTGCAAAGTGGCTAGGCAAATGTCCATCATGTAATCAATGGAACACATTTGTAGAAGAAGTAACCGTAAAAGGCAGCGATAAAAAAGATGATTGGAAAGATTACGGAAGCAATGGAAAAATAAAAACCATTTCAATTAATGAGGTTACCAGCGCTGAAGAAAAAAGAATCGTAACTACTGATGTTGAATTGAATCGGGTATTAGGTGGCGGTATTGTTGCAGGCAGTATTGTATTAGTAGCCGGTGAGCCTGGCATTGGTAAATCAACATTGTTTTTGCAAGATGGACTACAGCTAAAAGACATTACTACATTATACATTAGCGGAGAAGAAAGTGAACAGCAAATTAAAATGCGTGCTGATAGAATTGGTATTCAGAATGAAAATTTTTATTTGCTTACAGAAACCAATACGCAAGCAATCTTCCAGGAAATAAAAAAATTAAAGCCGCAATTGGTGATCGTTGATTCAATCCAAACACTGCAATCATCATTTGTTGAATCAGGCGCCGGAAGTGTAAGCCAGATCCGCGAATGCGCCGGTGAGTTACAGCGTTTTGCCAAAGAAACAAACACGCCCGTTTTTATAATTGGTCATATTACTAAAGATGGAACCATTGCCGGTCCGAAAATTCTGGAGCACATGGTAGATACTGTTCTTCAATTTGAAGGTGACCGTAATTATGCTTACAGAATCTTACGAACGTTGAAAAACCGTTTTGGATCTACTGCTGAATTAGGCATTTATGAAATGACAGGCGAAGGAATGAAGCCTGTTACCAACCCAAGTGAAATATTAATTACGCAAAAAGAAGATGCACTAAGTGGAATTGCAATTGCTGCAACTATAGAAGGAATGCGCCCCTTATTGATAGAAACACAGGCATTGGTTACGCAAAGTGTTTATGGAACGCCGCAACGTACAGTTACCGGTTATGATCTGCGTCGCTTGCAGTTATTACTAGCTGTGTTGGAAAAACGTGGCGGATTTAATTTTGGAATGAAAGATGTGTTTGTAAATATTGCCGGTGGTTTAAAAGTAGAAGATCCTTCCATCGATTTAGGAATTGTAAGCGCTTTATTGAGCAGTTATGAAGATGTTCCGTTAAATCATACTATATGTTTTGCCGGCGAAGTTGGCTTAAGCGGAGAGATAAGAGCTGTGAACAGGATTGAACAGCGAATTGCTGAAGCACAAAAATTAGGTTTTACTAAAATTATATTGAGCAAGTACAATTCAAAATCTATCGGCAAATTGAAATTTGATATTGAAGTTGTTGCATTGGGCAAAGTAGAGGAATTGTACCAGTATTTGTTTTAAGTTGGATATGATACTTGATGAGTTATGTCAAAATTTATTCTGCTATCGGCATTTGTTTTAACTTTTACCGTAGCTTAATAAACATGAACTCATTTAAAACCATTCTTTCCGATACACTTCACTTATTTTATCCGCATGTATGCAATGGTTGCGGCAGCGATATTTTAGATGACACCAATTTGCTCTGTTTAAAATGCATCAACGAACTTCCTCACAGCAATTTTGCACAGCATGCAAATAACCCAATAGAAAAAATATTTTGGGGAAGAATACCTATTACTTCTGCTCATGCTGAATTTTATTTTGCAAAAGAATCATTGATACAAGCACTTATTCATCAGCTTAAATATAAAAACAATATGGAGATAGGTTTTTATTTGGGTGAGTTGATGGGCAAAAGCTTGTTAAACAGTAATCGCTTTCAAAATATAGATTATTTGATCCCGTTACCATTATATCCTGATAAAGAACGCAAGCGTGGTTATAACCAGGCAACTGTTATTTGCAATGGCATTTCTTCCGCAATGAACATTCCTGTTTTAACTAACAGGGTAATTCGCCTGCGTTTTACGGAAACGCAAACACGCAAACACAGAACAGAAAGATGGGAAAATGTAAAGGGAAGCTTTGTCGTAAAAAATGAAAGCATTTTACATAACAAAAACATCTTACTGGTAGATGATGTAATTACCACTGGTGCCACTCTCGAATCTTGCGGACAGGCAATCTTAAAAGCAGAAGGAACAACTCTTAACATTGCTACTTTAGCCTTTGCTGCAAAATAAATTCACCAATTGTATTTTGTATTATAAATTTGGAGATGATTCAAAGACATCGGAAAAATAATCGACTCACGACTCACGTCTCACGTCTCATTTTCTGCCTTTTACCTTTTTCTTTTTTTATATTATCCTCCTGCTCAAAAGATTCTTTCATCACAAGCCCTAATGCATCTTTAACTACCAGCGATACCATTATAAAATTCGACACGGTGTTTACTTCTGTTGGTTCGGTAACACAAACATTTAGAATAGCAAACAATAACGATCAAAAAATATTATTAAGCCAGGTAAAACTGATGGGGGGCAATACTTCTCCATTTACAATTAATATAAATGGTATTCCGGCTAATGAAGCCAATAATATTGAGATTGCTGCCAATGACAGCATTTATGTTTTTGTAACCGTGAACATCAATCCGGCAGCAACCAATTTGCCATTTATTGTAAATGATAGTATTCTCATAAATTATAATGGCGTTACTAAATTTGTTCAGTTACAAGCATATGGGCAAAATGCACATTTCATAAATAGCTTGCTTATTGATAAGGATACTACCTGGACAAATGATCTGCCTTATGTAATTCAAGGCTTGATATTAGTAGACAAAAATGTAACGTTGACACTTGATAAAGGCGTTCGGATCTACTCACATGCTGATGCTCCGTTTATCGTTGACGGCACTTTAATTGCCAATGGAACAGAAGACAGTAATGTAGTTTTTACAGGAGACAGGCTGGATGAAGTTTACAAAGATCTGCCGGCAAGCTGGCCGGGAGTTTATTTCCGCTCTACAGGCGTAAACAGCGCATTAACACATACCGTTATAAAAAATGCATACCAGGCCTTGGTGATTGATAGCGCTTCTAACAATTCCAATCCAAAACTAACCTTGCATCAATGCATAATTGACAATGCTTATGATGTAGGCTTATATGGATATAACAGTTTTATAAATGCTGATAATTGTCTGATCAGTAATTGTGGCAGCAATGTATCATTGAATAACGGAGGTAATTACACGTTCACCAACTGCACTATTGCAACGTTTGGCAATAGTTATATTACGCATAAAAATCCTGTATTGCAGGCAAGTGATAATGACGAAACTGCTTCTACAATTAACACCTTAACAGCCAGTTTTACCAACTGTATTATTTGGGGTGATTATGGAAGTGTAGATGATGAAGTAGTTGTAAACAAACAAAGCGGCAGCAGTATAGTAACGCTTAATCATTCATTATATAAAGCAAAAAGCAACCTAACGAATATCAATTTCGATACTTCTATTCCAAATGCTGATCCAAAGTTTGACAGCATTAATGTAAATAGAAGAATATTCGATTTTCATATTACTAAAAGGCAATCGCCGGCCGTTGATGCAGGCACTCCTACTTCATTTACTTTAGACCTGGATGATAAGTCCAGAGTTGTTAATAATTTAACTGACATAGGCTGTTACGAAAAACAATAATTTATTATGATAAAGTTTCTATTAGCAGGCGCAATTCTATTATCCTGCGCAGCAAAAAACAATAATACTGCAGCAATGCAAACCACAGCACCAACAAAAGATACTTCCATCTATGATTTTAAAGTAGAAGGCTTAACGGGCGATACTATCGACTTTGCAAAATTCAAAGGCAAAAAAATAATGATCGTGAACACTGCATCACTTTGCGGTAATACACCTCAGTACGCCGATTTGGAAAAATTATATGAGCAGTATAAAGGCAAATTGGTTATTGTAGGCTTTCCGGCAAATAACTTTCATGAGCAGGAACCCGGCACCAATGCGGAAATAAAAGAATTCTGTACAAAAAATTACGGCGTTAGTTTTCCAATGGCAGCAAAGGTTTCGGTTAAGGGCGATGATATTGCCCCTATCTATCAATACCTAATTGCCAAAGCAAATCAAAAAGGTTTTGATGATCCTATTAAATGGAATTTCACAAAATTTTTGTTAGACGAAAATGGAAATCTTATCACTGTTATCTTTCATAAAACAAGTGTGTTAAGCGAGGAAGTGATCAATAAGCTTTAGACGTGAGGCGTCAGACGTGAAAGAAATGCAGACACTTTGATTTTCACGTTTCACTTTTCACGATTGACGAATTCTTAATCTCATGCAATTCAAAGACGTAATAGGTCAGACACATATAAAAGAAAAGTTGGTGCAGATGGTTCAACACAATCGTTTGAGCCATGCATTATTGTTTTTAGGAAAAGAAGGAAGCGGTGGATTATCGTTAGCCATGGCTTTTGCGCAATATGTTGTTTGCGAAAAAGTAAATGGAAAATCTACTCCTCAAGAAGCTGGACCATCACTATTTGAAGAGGAGCCTACATCTTCAACTCCCCACTCACAAGTTCAAACTGACAGCTGTGGCGTTTGTCCTTCCTGCATCAAAGCACAAAAGCTAATTCATCCCGATATTCATTTTTCTTATCCTGTCATCACAAAAAAATCAGGAGAAAAACCCGTTAGCACTGATTTTATAACCGAGTGGAGGGAATTTGCCTCCCTATATACTTATGGCAATGTATATGATTGGCTGCAATCCATCAACGCAGAAAATAAGCAAGGAAATATAACTGCAGCAGAATGCAACGAGATCATCCGAAAGCTTAATTTAAAAAGTTTTGAAAGCGAGTATAAAACATTGATCATGTGGATGCCCGAGTTTTTGGGCAAGGAAGGAAATAAATTATTAAAGCTGATTGAAGAGCCACCGCCTAATACATTATTCATTTTTGTGGCTGAAAACGAAAGTGAAATTTTACAAACCATTTTATCAAGAACACAATTAGTAAAAATAACTCCGCTTTCTAATTTAGAAGTAGAAGCTGCATTGGAATTAAGGTCTGGAGCCAACATAGAAAAAGCTCACCAGGTAGCAGCACTTGCCGAGGGAAATTACAGAGAAGCCTTGCAATTATTGCAACATGCCGAAGCCGATTGGCACAGTTTATTACGGGAATGGCTAAACGCCATTTTAAAAACCGGTCCGGCAGCTCAGGTTAAATGGATAGAAGAGATCAGTAAACAAGGGCGTGAAAATCAAAAACAATTCTTAAAATATTTTACGCACCTACTGGAACAAGCGGTAAGAGCCAGAAGTTTCCAGTCGATTAGCGAAAATCAAGGTCCGGAGCTCGATTTTGCCCAAAGGCTCAACAAACTATGCAGTATCCCGCAGCAGGAAGCCATCATTAACGAACTCGACAAAGCCAGTTATTATATAGAGCGCAATGCCAACTCCAAAATGCTGTTTCATGCGCTTTCCATCAAGCTTTATCATATTATTAGCAACAATTCGTTAATTTTGGTCAATTGAGGAAGAAGTGATTTTGAATTTGCGGCGTTGCGATTGAACCGGTGCGATTATTTTTATTGAGCAATCTTTTTAGCTATACTCATCATCGTTGTGTCACTCACTTATACGGCATACCAATATTTATCTTTAATTGCCATATAATATGATACAAGAGTGTCTAGCCTAAGGCAAGATCAATGAAGCTTAATAACGATCTTTTGCTTGGTTCATAAAAACTCTCCTCAAATAATTTTTGTCTCACAGAGACACAGAGTACACAGATAAAATCTGTTTACACAATTATCAATTTTAAATTATTAATTACTAATTATCATGGGTTGTGGAAGTTGCGGAAGCGGTGGTTGTAAAAATAATGGTGCCTGCAGTAGCGGCGGCTGCAATCGTATGAACGTGTACGATTGGCTGGCAAATTTACCTTTCAGCGATCCCGAAAGCGGATGTCGTATTGTAGAAGTAAGTTTTAATAACGGAAGTCGCAAAGATTATTTCAGAAACAATACCAATTACTTTTTCGAAAAAGGTGATTGGATTGCGGTGGAAGGTGTAAGTGGTTTTGATGTAGGAATGGTAAACTTAACCGGCGAGTTGGTACGCTTACAATTAAAGAAGCACGAGATAAAAGAAAACGACCAGGATATAAAAAAGATCTTGCGCCGTGCCAATGATGCTGACTTAAGCAAATTAAAAGAAACAAAAGCAAGAGAAAAAGATGTGTTGATTCGCAGTCGGGCTATAGCCAAGCAACTGAATTTAGATATGAAAATGGCGGAAGTGGAAATTCAGGCGGATGGCAGAAAAGCAACCTTCTTTTATATTGCTGATGACAGAGTTGATTTTAGAGAGCTAATAAAAATATATGCCGGCGAATTTAAAGTAAAGGTAGAAATGAAGCAGATCGGCGCCCGCCAGGAAGCAGGAAAGGTAGGCGGCATCGGCAGTTGCGGCAGAGAGCTTTGTTGCAGCAGCTGGCTCACCGATTTTAAAAGTGTAAATACCAACGCAGCACGTTATCAAAATTTAAGTATCAATCAAGCCAAGTTAAGCGGTCAATGTGGTCGCTTAAAATGTTGCCTGAATTATGAATTGGATACTTATTTAGATGCATTGCAACATTTTCCTGATAACTGCGAAACAATAGAGATTGCAAGAGGCAGAGCATTTTTAGTAAAGAAAGATATTTTTAGAAACCTGATGTGGTTTGGCATGTCTGACAGCACTAAGCAATACCCGCTTACCATTGAAAGAGTTCGCAAAATAAAATCGCTGAACATGCAAGGCATTAAGCCGGAAGAATTAGAAGCGGTGGAAGTTGTAAGCAATAAACCAAAAGAAGTAGAACCGGAATTTGTAGACGTTGTGGGGCATATCAGTTTACGTAGCTTAGAAAAGAACAGTCGCAAGAGAAGGGAAAAAGAACGCAACGATAGAAACCCGAATCAACACCGCAGAGATAACAATCATCCGCAAGGGCAAAATCCAAACAGAGGTCCTCAACAACGCAGGGATAATAATCAACAAGGCAGGCCACAACACCCTCAGCAAAGAAATCAGCAACCAAGAAATCCGCAGCAGGGGCAAAATCCAAATAGAGGTCCTCAACAACGTAGAGATAATAATCAACCACGACAGGATAATCGTCCTCCAAAACAAGAAAGTTAATTTTCTTCATGTCAATCACTGTAAATAATCTTACTAAAATTTACGGCGAACAAAAAGCCGTAAACAATATTTCATTCAGTGTAAGCAAAGGTGAAATTGTTGGTTTCCTTGGACCAAACGGTGCAGGTAAATCAACCACCATGAAAATTATTACAGGATACCTGGAAGCATCTTCCGGGAATGCAACAGTATGCGGCGAAAACGTAGACTCTTCCTCACTTTCCACAAAAAAGAAAATTGGTTATTTACCGGAATCTAATGCGCTGTATTACGATATGTATGTAAGAGAGTATTTAGATTTTTTATGTGGCGTGCATAACATTGAAAACAGGAAACCGGAAATAGAAAATGTAATTGCAACGGTTGGATTAACCAGGGAAGCCAATAAAAAGATCGGTCAACTAAGTAAAGGATATAAGCAACGTGTTGGATTAGCCGCCGCATTAATTCACAACCCGGAAGTGTTGATATTAGATGAACCTACCAGTGGATTAGATCCTAATCAAATCATAGAAATAAGAGAAGTAATAAAAAAGCTCGGACAAAGTAAGACGGTACTTTTCTCCTCTCACATATTACAGGAAGTAGAAGCCATTTGCGACAGAGTTATCATTATCAATAAAGGAGAAATTGTTGCAGATGATAAGCTAAGTAATCTTCAAAAGAATAATAATTCAACACAAACGGTAATCGTTCAATTTAAAGAAACGATAGATCCAACATTGCTAAGTAATTTACAAGATGTGATCAATGTTGAGAAGCAAGAGAACAATTGGAAACTAAATACTGCCAATCCTGATAATGTAAAAAAACAATTATTAGAGTTAAGTATTAAAAACAACCTCAATATTGTTTCTTTAACCAACAGTAATAATAACCTGGAAAATATTTTCCGCAGCCTTACCAACTAAGTTTTTCATAGAAATTTATTCCGCCAAATACGCACTGTATGCGGGTTTTTTGTTTCTTTGCACACAGTAAGAAATTTCCCAATTCCTGGGCAGCTAACTTTCTTCATTGATTAAACAATAACCAAATAAAAATTTAAACCAAGCAAATCATGAGCTACATAGCCAGCATTCATGCAAGACAAATTCTAGACAGTCGCGGTAACCCCACCGTTGAAGTTGATGTATTAACAGAAAACGAACACTTAGGTCGTGCAGCCGTTCCAAGCGGTGCCAGCACCGGTATTCACGAAGCAGTTGAATTGCGTGACGGCAACAAAAAAATCTACCAGGGTAAAGGTGTGTTGAAAGCAGTAAAAAATGTAAATACAATCATCGCTGATAATTTATTAGGTTGGGATGTTGCTGATCAAACCGGTATTGACGCCGCCATGATCGCTTTAGACGGAACTGCTAACAAAGGCAAATTAGGTGCTAATGCATTATTAGCGGTAAGTATGGCGGTTGCAAAAGCAGCAGCGTTGGAAGCAAATCTTCCTTTATATCGTTACATCGGCGGTACGAATGCTAAAACATTGCCTATCCCGATGATGAACATTTTGAATGGTGGTGCGCATGCCGATAATAAAATCGATTTCCAGGAATTTATGGTAATGCCTGTTGGCGCTTCGTCTTTTAGCGAAGGTTTGCAATGGGGCGTTGATATTTTCCATGCATTAAAAAGTGTATTAAAGAAAAAAGGCTTCAGCACTAACGTAGGTGACGAAGGTGGTTTTGCTCCAAACATCCAAAGTAATGAAGAAGCTATTGAAACAGTATTAACGGCAATCCAGGCAGCAGGCTTTAAAACAGGCAGTCAAATTATGATTGCTATGGATGCAGCTAACAGCGAGTTGTGGGATGCTAAAAAGAAGAAATATGTTTTCCATAAAAGTTCAGGTAAAGAATTAAGCAGCGACCAGTTGGTTAAATTCTGGGAAAGCTGGGCTAAGCAATATCCAATCTGCAGCATTGAAGATGGTATGGCAGAGGATGATTGGGCTGGTTGGAAAAACTTAACGGACACTATCGGTAAAAAAGTCCAATTAGTGGGTGATGATCTTTTTGTTACAAACGTTACCCGTTTAGAAAGAGGTATTAAAGAAGATACTGCCAACGGTTTGCTGGTTAAAGTAAATCAAATTGGTACTATTACTGAAACTATTAATGCGGTTAGCATGGCTCAAAACAATGGTTACAACACCATCATGAGTCATAGAAGTGGTGAAACAGAAGATACTACGATCGCTGACTTAGCTGTTGCCTTAAATTGCGGACAAATTAAAACCGGTTCTGCATCACGTACTGATCGCATGGCTAAATACAACCAGCTGATCCGCATTGAAGAAATGTTAGGCGAAAGCGGAATTTATCCAAAAGGAAAGATTAAATTTGGTAAGTAATTATAGTTTGGGTTTTAAGTTCTTATAATAATGATTTTGATACGGCTGTAGTTTTTTCATAGCCACAGCGTTGTGAACTTGTTCTGTTATCCATTTCTTTTAGTAAAAGAAATAAGAGAATCATTTTGTTCATCGGCATACATCATGGCATCATTATTTATGTTTTGCTCACAGCACTTAAAACCCAAATTTTTACTAACTCAAAAATATACACGTTGAAACTTCTTAACTCAATACCATCTTGGTTAAAAAATAAGTACTTGCTAACAGGTACTTTTTTTGTTGTATGGATGTTCTTCTTTGATCCGAATGACATCAAATCTGACATGGGTCATAGAGCAAGGTTAGGCGAATTAAAAAAGAATGAACTGCATCTTAATCAGCTTATAACTGATACTAAAAAAGAGCTGGATCAGTTAAAAACCAATGCTCAAACCATTGAGAAATATGCACGGGAAAAATATATGATGAAAAAAGATAATGAAGACCTGTTTGTAGTACAAGCTAAATAATATACAAAAGTTTCCTGAAACGCAATATTACGGGTAATGGTGCGTTTATAGATGTGGATATGGATAATAAATTTTTAAACAAGCAATTAAATTTGCCTATGCACAGCTTTAATTTAGAGGATTTAGTGCAGTTTGCGTACAACGAGGCTTCTACTGAAAAAACCATTGCTATCAGGAAAGCACTGGAATCAGATTGGGAACTTCGTGAAAAATACGAGGTAATTATCTCGGCTCAAAAACGCTTAGACACACTGAATCTTTTCTCACCACGCAAAAAATCAGTAGATAAAATTGTTGATTACGCTGAAAAAGCAACAAGAGAACTTACAACAGAATCTTAATTAAACAATTTTAAATTAATTTTAGTGCCGCCCAAAGCGGCACTTTTTTTATGACGAGAAAAGAAAGGTATCAAGACTTCATCAACTATTTTTTAAAGCATTCTCCCGACGCAGAAACAGAATTATTGTATGATACCCCCTTTGAATTATTGGTTGCTGTAATTCTTTCAGCACAATGCACCGATAAAAGAGTGAATCTTACCACTCCTTCCATTTTTGAAAAATATCCAGATTCAAAGGCGATGAGTAAAGCTACTTTTGATGAACTTTTTCCATTGATAAAAAGTATCTCTTATCCCAATAATAAAACCAAACATTTGATCGGCATGGCAAAAATGTTGGAGGAGGATTTTTCCGGCAACGTTCCCATGAAAGTTGATGAGTTAATTAAGCTACCGGGAGTAGGAAGAAAAACCGCAAACGTTATCACTTCTGTGATTGACAAGCAACCGAATATGGCAGTAGATACGCATGTTTTTAGGGTAAGTGCAAGAATTGGTTTAACTATTAATGCAAAAACACCAAAAGCAGCAGAAGAACAATTAGTTAAGTACATCGAAAAACAATATATTTACAAAGCGCATCATTGGCTGATTTTGCATGGTCGATATATCTGTACTGCTCGAAATCCCAAATGCAACGAATGCGGTTTACGAAGAATCTGTAAGTTTTATAATAATATTACACAGGAGTGAAATATTATTGAAGAATAATCGTTTTATTTGCAGAACTTCCCTTATCATCACTTGCTGACCATAACACCTTATATAAAAAGGAAACTTGTGCATGACCAGAACTAGAACCAGGGCTATTATATACCTCTTGACTCCAATTTTTTTACTACTGTTTACGGTAGAAAAGTCGGCTGCCCAATATTACTACTACGACAATAACTATTATGATAATAAAGTAACCTTTGAGCTAGGCGCTTCTGTGGCAGCTATGAACTGTTTAACAGACATAGGTGGTAACCAGGGTATTGGTAAGCCATTCGTAAAAGATCTTAATTACGGAAACACCAAACTTGGAGGAAGTGTTTATTTCAGTGCCACTTATAAATATGCGGTGGGGTTACGGTTAGAAGCTACTTTTGGACAAATCGGAGCTTATGATAGTATTCTAAAAAATGTAGCCTCTACAACTGAAGGCCGTTACGAGAGAAATTTAAGCTTTAGAAGTAATATCTCAGAAATTGCTTTAATAGCAGAGTTTCACCCCTTATTTATTTTTGTTGATTGGGAAAGTAAGGATAAACAACCTCCTACCTTTTCACCTTATATAATGGGTGGAATTGGACTATTCTCATTTAATCCTCAAGCTTTATTAAATGGAAGATGGGTTGATCTGCAACCTTTGCATACAGAGGGTGAAGGATGGGTTGCAGGCCGTAATGAGTACAAATTGCAGCAAATGAACATTCCGGTTGGTATAGGTTTTAGATATGAAGTAAACAGCTTATTAAATGTAAGAGCAGAATGTTTGGTTAGAATTTTAAATACAGATTATTTAGATGACGTAAGTACAAGATATATTCCAACGGCATTATTTTATCAGCATTTACAAGGGCAACAATTAACAGATGCATTGCTTTTGAACAACCGAAATTTAAACATTAATCCTAAATACATTTCCCGCCCTGGTAGTTTAAGAGGTAAATACTACAACAATGATTCTTATTTTACCTTCAATTTAAAACTAGGATTAATAATGGGTAGAGAAAAAGTTAGGTAATAGAAAAAATACATAAATAAAAATTCCGAAGCATGCTTCGGAATTTTTATTTATGTCAAGATAATTTGTTTTTATTTATCTTATTTTATGAATGTATTCATTATTTAAGAATTGTTTCTTCACATCCTTTAGGTCACGAAGAATACTTGCATCAACCAGGTTATTATTTGTTTCCAAAATAAAACCACCAATCAAATTAGGATTAACAGTAGCTTCTAATTCTACTGTACCAATGCCCGGCATTGTACTTACCTTTTGTACAATTGACTGCTTTACATCATCGCTGATAGCCACTGCTGTAGTTAGTTTTACCAAATGAATATTTTTGATCTCATTATATTGATCGATAAATGCCGAAGCAATTTCAAGAAGGTTTGATTCCCGGTTCTTTGTTACCAATAAATGAATAAAAGCCGATGTAAGCGCATCCGTTTTTTCTTCGGTAACGGCAGCTATGATTTTCGCTTTTTTATCTGCCAGAATGATTGGGCTGCGCAACATGCTCACAAATTCGGGGCTAATACCACAAATGGATTTCAACATTTTCATATCGTTGAAAACCGCTTCCAGCTTGTTTTGCTCGATTGAAAGATCAATCAAGCTTTTTGCGTATCGTGATGCTAACCGTGGATTATCCATTTTATTATCTTACTATGCTGACAATGCTGTGCAATTCACATTCACCCAGCAATTAATTTAATTTTACTTCTTCTGCCAATTGTTTAATGTAGTTTTCCTGTTCTGTCTTATTGCTTAACTCACGCCTTAAAACCTTTTCACTTACTTCAACTACTAAATTTCCAACTTGATTTTTTAAATCATTGATGGCAGCCATTTTTTGCTGATTGATCACCACCTGTGCATCGTTAATTATTTTAGATGCTTGTGATTTTGCTTCTTCTTTTGCTTCGTTAATTATTTTATCTTTTGTTTCTTTTGCCTCTTTTAATAATTGTGCTCTTTCTTCACGTGCTTTGATCAATAAAGCTTCGTTGTCATTTTTCAATTGCGCCATTTCCAACTTTACTTTTTCTGCTGATGCAATCGCATCTGCAATCCCCTGCTCTCTTTCACCAATAGCTTTCATTATTGGCTTCCAGGCAAACTTGCCTAACACAAACAATAAAATCAAAAAGGAAATAGTACTCCAAAATACCAAACCGATATCAGGTAATACTAAAGGATTTATTTCTAACAACATATCTTATAATTGAAAATTGAAAATATCAAAATTTAAAAATTACAGGCTCTCCGCCCTGTGCTTTAAGCCTGTAAAAAGTTGGTGGATTAACCATTACCCAATAGGGCAACTACCACAGCAAACAGAGCAACCGCTTCTACGAAAGCCGCAGCTACGATCATGTTTGCACGAATGTCATTAGCCGCTTCCGGTTGACGAGCAATACCTTCTACTGCTCCTTTACCGATCAAACCAATACCGATACCTGCGCCAATTGCAGCTAAACCAGCACCAATCGCAGCAACACTACCTACAATTCCTGCCATTTTTTTGTGTTTTTAATTGTTATAAAAAAAGAGTTTATTAATCTTCTGTTTCGTTGTAATGCGGATCATGATCACCATGATGATGATGCTCTTCAATTGCCATACCGATATACATTGCCGCCAACATGGTAAAAATGAATGCCTGTAAAAAAGCAACCAATAATTCTATCATGCTGATGAAAATTGAAAAAGGTACTGCAATGGTAGATGCAGCAACACTTTTGAATATGAAGATCAAACAAATTAAGCTTAATACGAGAATATGACCCGCTGTAATGTTCGCAAACAACCGAATCATTAATGAGATAGGTTTTGTAAACACTCCTAATAATTCAATCGGTGCCAAAAATATTTTCATTGCGATGGGCATACCCGGCATCCAGAAAATATGTCCCCAATAAGATTTATTACCATTGATATTTACCAGGATAAACGTACAAACAGCCAATGTCATGGTAAAAGCAATGTTACCACTTACGTTAGCACCACCCGGAAAGAACGGAACCAGTCCCAACATGTTATTGATCCAGATAAGGAAAAATACCGTTAATAAAAACGGAGTGTATTTAGCGTAATGATGACCAATATTCGGCTTTGCTATATCGTCCCTTACAAACAAGATCAATGGTTCCATAAAAGACTGAAATCCTTTTGGCGCAGATGATACCCCTGTTTTTTTATAGGCCTTGGCTACACTTAAAAATATGATAAGTAATAAAGTAACCGTAATTAATAAAGATGCTACATTTTTAGTGATGGAAAAGTCCCACACTTTTTTTGAAGCTGCCACATCAACAGTTCCATCTTCACCCACAACTTTAATTTTACCACCTACCAATTTATAATTGTAATTCGCCTGATAAGCTATTGGTTCATGGTGTTCGTCCAATAATTTTGAAGAAGAAAAGAATTCCAGTCCTTTATCAGTATAAAGAATAATTGGCAATGAAACAGAAGTGTGTCCCCATAAATGCCAGCTATGCGCATCTTTAATGTGCTCTAAAATGGTTTCAGTAACGTTGAATTTGCCTTCTTCAGGCTTTGCATTTTCTGCAGTAGCATGTTGTTCTGCAGCAGCAGGTTCTTGCGCAAGCGAAATATTCGAAAAAAGTAATATAACTGCGCTGAAACCCGCTACCAGTAATGCTTTTATGCTTTTTAACGACATGTACTACCTTAAATTTTGCGCAAAGATAAGGAAGCATAGGGTAAAAAGCGAAAAGAAAGGAAATATTTAAGCCCTGAAAAGGGTTTTTTATGAAAATCAAGCTTCAGATTGTTCCAGTTGTTTTTCAAACTGCATTTTATGCAACTGGTAATAATACCCTTGCTTTTGAAGTAATTCTATGTGCGTGCCTATTTCTTTTATTTCACCTTTGTCCAATACAATGATTTTAGTTGCTTTACGAATTGTACTTAAGCGATGCGCAATAATAATAGAAGTTCTTCCGGCAATTAATTTGTCAATGGCTCTTTGAATCAAGTGTTCGCTTTCTGTATCGATAGAAGAAGTAGCTTCATCCAATATTAATATGGATGGATCAAATAATAAAGCCCGAACAAAAGATAATAACTGTCGTTGTCCTAAAGAAAGTGTAGCACCACGCTCCATTACATTATAATCATAATCTCCTGGCAGGCGCATAATAAAATCATGAATGCCGATAAGTTTTGCAGCTTCTATTACTTGTTCTTTTGAAATAGCATTATTACGAAGTGTAACATTATCCCGTATAGAAGCACTGAACAAAAAAACATCCTGTAATACCACTGCTATTTTACTACGCAGATGAAACAAATCATAATCTTCAATATTATGATCATCCACTTTTATTTCACCCTTCTGAATATGGTACAACCGGTTTATCAAACTGATAATAGATGTTTTACCGCTTCCCGTATGTCCAACAATTGCTAAGGTTTCTCCTTTATTTATTGTGAAAGAGATATCTTTTAATACGTAATGATTTTCATTATAGGCAAACCAAACATTTTTAAATTCTATATTACCTGAAACATGTTCGGGAATAAACTTGCCTTCATTAACAGCACTATCGGGATTATCCAATACTTTAAATACACGTTCGCTTGCGATCATTCCCATTTGCAGCGTATTAAATTTATCGGCAATTACACGTAACGGACGAAACAATAAATTCAAACATAAAATAAAGGAAGTTACTATGCCTGCTATTTCTACTGCTTTATCATCGGTTACATAAATAGATTGTTTAGCAGCCCACCAAACCAATAAGCCCGATGAAAATGCCAATATTAATTCTACTATGGGATAAAACAACGAATATGCCATTATGGAACGGATGTTGGCGTTGCGATGTTCTTTATTGATCGCATCAAATTTTTTAGCTTCTCTTTCTTCTGCTGCAAAAGCCTGTACTACGCTTATGCCTGTAATATGCTCCTGTACAAACGCATTTAATGCTGCTACCGCATTGCGCACACGCATAAAAGATTTGTTTACACTTTCTTTAAAATAATAAGTTACTATGATCAATATTGGAAAAGGAGCAATACAAACCAATGTTAGTTTCCAGTCAACAAAAAACATATACAATAATACAGCCACAATAGAAAGCAGATCCGCAACAATGGGAATTAATCCATCACTGAAAATATCATTGATCGCTTCGATATCATTTATTGTACGTGTAGTTAAAGTACCGATGGGTGTTTTGTCGTATTGCGAAAGGTTGAGATGAAGTATTTTATTATAGGTAGCAACACGCATATCTTTTACAACGCTTTGTCCTAATGCGGATGTATAAAAGGAGAATACAAAACGACAGGCAGACTCTATCAAAAGTATTACAATTTGAATGATCGTAATACCGATGATCACTTGTGAAGGGCTATGCAAAAAACCAACCGCATGTGCTTTTAATCCCTTATTTAATGTTAGTTGAATAAGCCATGGACGGATGGGAGAAAGTACAGCCAAAAAAACAGCTAAAAAAATTGACCAGTAAAATTTGCCTTTGTAGGGAGTGACAAAAACCAATAAACGGCGAAGCAATGATGTATCTACTACTTTTTTTCTTTTTCCAGTTTGCTCGCTCATAGTACAAAGTTACGTGTTGATGAATATTCAACATTTCGCTTTAATAAAAGTTCAATATTGATATGCAGTACAAGAGAGTGACACAAGAATGATGAATAATGATCAGGTGTTAGTCACAAAACTACTCTCCTTCCATCTTTTTGTTATAAGCTTTTATAAATATGGCGCCGAGATTTTTATAAGGAGGCACATAGTCGTCCCAGCTTTCACGCACTTCCTTATTGGGGTCAGTAGAAAAAAGCTTGGTCAGGTTCGTCCACATATCCTGCCAGTACAAAGTTTTTCCCGTGATGAATGTTTGATTCAGGTAATTTAATATCGGGCGGTTAATATCGCCTTTGCCTATTTCTTTAGTAGAAATGATATGTGCATCGGGACAGATCTCTAGTATTTGTTTTAAATTTTTATAGCCACCGCAGCTGCCTAGTACGATCACTTTTGCATTGGCGGGCATTCTGTCTATAGTACGCGGCAACCAATAACTGTGACCACGGTGAATTACAACCGTTGGATACAGATCGTTTCTTGTGAGATACCTGCTCAAATGTATTTGCGCCGAGTCATCTAAATTGTCATCTGTTTCTAATGGCCGATTAGCGAATATCCAAACCTTTTTACCCCTTAATGATTTAATAGTTGCCCATTCTTTTTCCATTGTTATCCGCCAATCGTTTGGAGAAAACGAAGCAATGAAATTTTTGAAATTTGTTTTGCCATCATCATCACCAAAAAAGAAAACCTGTTGAATTACCCTGTCACTATCATCCACTAAATATTTATGATCAACGGAATAAATAGAAGGGATACCGATCTCTTTTGTAAGATCGATCTTACTGTCATTTGCTGATAAGAAAATTGTTTTTAGCAACCCGTAAATAACTTTTCCCCTGTTACTGTTTTCTTCAATACTGCGATCTTCGTTAGCAATAACATTTTGTAAGATATTATTTAATAAAGTTTTATTCTTGATGCTGCTATAGCTATCTGCTACATCTACTGCATCTTCCAGGCTGCTTGATTTGTCAAGGTTATCAACAAAAGCTTTCATCAATATCTCTGAATTACGAGATGGCATCAATCGTAAAAAAGTATCCAGGTGATTGAAGTTGGCAGCCATCTTTATAAACTTCTTAAAATAATCCATATTTACGCTCATCAACAAATAATCGGTACGTGGGCGGTCTCCCATCCTTTGCAGCATACGGGCAAAACTGTGTTTATAGCTTGAGGTATAAATATCATTTTCACCCATTACGATCATGTAATAAATATCTTCGGCAGACAACGGATTCAGTGCTCGCATACGAATATCCAAATTCGTTTCTTCATGCAAATTATTAATGGGCGTAATAAAATGTTCTAGCGCTTTACGTTGCAGCATATCCCGTAAGCCATTCGGTCCAAACATAGCGATCGGTGTGTCGCCGCTTGCCAGGCGCATACTGTATTTTATTTCTGTTTTTACCAGCAGCTTATAATAACCAACACTATCATAACCCCGCTCATCTGTGCCAACATATTTTTTTATGCTATCAATGGATTGGCTACCCTTTAAGATATTATCTAAGAAAGGAAAGTATAACAATGCTCTTGGTGTTTTGCTTAACAGTGCAATTTGTTTTACTACAGGATCATTACTTCGATGGATCAATTTGCCTTCAGGAGAATAAGCTGCCTGGGCATAAGAATATAATTGCACAGGATCACGCAAAGCGGCTGCAGCTAACAAGCTATCTGCAAAAGGTTCATTTGCATACTGTCCTATTTGCGATAACGTTTTTTCTGGATACAATGCGCAAAATTTCAGAAATAACGCTTTCCTGGCATCGCCGTATCCTTTATTTGCTTTAAATATTTCTGAAAGAATCTTTCCTGCTTCATAATGAAGATTAGTAAAAAAAGGTGCTATGCTTTGGTCATTGATATTTGCTTTACACATTTTTTCAAAACCATTCACAAGTTCAGGAGCCAATGTTGGATTTAACTGCCTTGATCGCCATCCTGCCCTATACTCTCTCACCATTTGTTCAATAAACCGGAGATAAGTAACTTTTTGCTGGTTGGTATTAATGCCGGTATCGGCTTCTATAAAATCCTGCAATTCATCAACCTTTCTAATAACTGCATCAGTAATTTGCAGGTTGATCTCATCATTGGCGGTTGCCCTGATCATTCCGTCCTGCTTGCCATCGGCTGCATCACATTGCTTTTGTTCTTTATCTATTAATTCGTGAAAGTAAGCTCGTGTGATAGGATATTTTGACGTATCTTTTACGGTATTATCAAATGCAAACGCACTTATAAATACAAAGAATAATATTAACGTGGAAATAAGTTTTTTCATAAATCAGCACCGTATGTCAGATAAGTTAAAGAGGCTCAATGCAAATATCGTTGATTATCGCTAGTAATCAAACATCTTGTTATTTGTTGGTTAACAATTTGATAATACAGATTAGCGTCAGTACTGACGTTTGGCTTACTATGATAGTTTAATTTTGCGTATACAATTGGCTTATGAGTAAAAAAATTTTAATTGCAGATGATGAAGCCGATATCCTCGAAATCATTCAATTTAACCTGCAAGCAGAAGGGTACGAAGTATTTACCGCAAAGAATGGAGATGAAGCAATTGAACTGGCAAAAATGCATCAGCCGGATCTGATCATCTTAGACATTATGATGCCGGGCAAAAACGGCATTGAGGTTTGTAATATCCTTCGCCTTCAACCTGCATTCAAAGACACATTAATTGTTTTCCTTACAGCATTAAGCGATGAGGGCACTGAAATACGGGGATTGGAAACCGGCGCAGATGACTATTTGACCAAACCGATAAGTCCAAAAGTTTTGGTTAGTAAGGTAAATGCTTTGTTCAGAAGAGTCTCTAATAAAAAGGGTACAAACGGGCATCAATCAGAAACTGTTACACTTTTGCAAATAGGTGATCTGCAGATAGACCGTGAAAAATATTTGGTGAATCTTCACAACAACGAAATAATATTAGCAAGAAAAGAATTTGAATTGCTGGCATTACTTGCATCCCGCCCGGGAAAGGTTTTTTTACGCAATGAAATATTGAACCAGGTTTGGGGTACCGAAGTAATTGTTGGCGATCGAACTATTGATGTGCACATTCGAAAGATCCGCCAAAAATTAAACATGGATTGTATCACCACCGTTAAAGGTGTTGGTTATAAATTTGAAATGTAGCATCTGATTCCTTAAGGGAATTATTATATTTTGCTTTTATCTTGTAACAAGCATTTGGCCTCAACCCACCATAGTTGTGTCACTCTCTTGTACTGAATATCTTTATTGAACACTGACCCTATATTGCTTTTTTCTACTTATCCCTCATTCATAACTCTGATTTTTCATTCATAAATTTTTACGTACTTTGGATGAGATGCTCCCAACTAAGAATTTTTCGCCGCAACAATTATCTGCATTAACAGCATTTTGTTTATCTGCGCCAATTGCTGCAGCACTATATTATTTTAAGCCTGTCTGGTGGATTGCGTTGATTACATTGCTGGTGGTATTTTTAGGAAGCTTTGCACTGATATTATTCATGGTGCAACGTTTCATCTATCGTAAAATAAAACTCATCTATAAGCTTATTTATCAAACAAAGGCAAGTAAACGGGAAGAGTTTTATTATAAAAATATCTTACCGCAAAAAAGCATTGATGAAGTTAGAGAAGACGTAGAGAAATGGGCAGAGCAACGAAAAGCAGAGATCGAATTATTAAAAAAGAATGAGGCCTTCCGTAAAGAGTTTTTACAAAATCTCTCGCATGAATTAAAGACTCCCATATTTGCCATACAAGGTTATGTCGATACCTTATTAAATGGTGCTCTGGAAAAACCTGAAGTAAATCGTAAATTTTTAAGCAGCACGTCCCGCAATATAGATCGGCTGGTAAACCTGTTAAATGACCTGGATGAAATTTCTAAATTAGAAAGCGGTGAACAATTACTATACAAAGAAAACTTTATTATCCAGGACCTGATAAAAGAAGTGTATGAAACATTATCAATAAAAGCAGAAGAAAACAGCATTCGCTTAATTATTAAAAAAGGATGCGAAGTGCCTTTAAGCGTTTTCGCAGATAAAGAAAAAATACGCCAGGTACTTATCAATCTTGTAGAGAATGCCATTAAATACGGGAAAAAAAATGGCACAATTGAGGCAAGTGTATATAAAATCGACGGCAAGCTTATTTTAATTGAAATCGGCGATGATGGCGCCGGTATTGCAGAAGAGCACTTGAAAAGGATATTCGAACGCTTTTACAGAACAGACCAGGCAAGAAGCAGAAAAATCGGTGGCAGCGGGTTAGGCTTAGCTATCTGTAAACATATTATTGAAGCTCACGGACAAACTATTCACGTTCGTAGTTCGTTAGATGTTGGTTCCACATTTGGTTTTACGTTAGAGAGCAAAAAGGATTAATCCGATATATATTTACTTAATTCATTCTTAATCTGATCTTTTAAATATTCATCTGAAGTTTGTTCAGAAAATTTTTTAAGCGCTGCTATAATTTCATCTTTTTTTATTCCTTCCTTCATAAATCTAAATAAAAGATCAATTGCTTTGTATTGAGTCCAATCGTATACGCCAAAGGCAATAGGATATATTATCGGTATCGCCTTCTCGTTGTAATTGTATAAGATCTCAAAAATAGAATTTTGACATACTTCCATCCACACTCCCAAAATCCCATATTTAGATAACGGCTGTTGCAGGTCTTCCGGCACTGGCGGGTTATTATGAAAATAATCTTTCAGCTTGATCGCTTTATCAAATTCTATAGTTTGTGCAACTTCTTTTGCACGACTACTAAAGAGCTCTTTATTTTCAAATGCACTTGCTACATAAATAATGTTCTTTTCTTCTTTTGTTATTGCCCGATTTTGTTTTTGTTTTTTAGGCGCATAATAATTTTTATCAGCATCTAGTTTCTTTCTTTTAAAATAGATAAGAAAACCAACTAAAAGAGGAATTCCAAAAAAGTAAAGAACCAAAAATACTTTCATCTTAACCGGCATACGTCATCTTGAATTTTTACACATTCATTTATTGGTAAATTACTAATTCCATTTTAATAGTATTCTTTTATTTGCAATCAGCGTTTGCATGAAGAGTAATAAAGAGCATTATAGTCATGAACAACGATAACGAATAAACGCAGTAGTGCCGAAAAAAATTGAATAAAAAAAGGGTAGAATAGAAATTCCACCCGATGCACAAAGAGAAAATTTACCTGCCCAACAAATAATTTACTAACCCTTATTTGTTTGTCTTATCAAATGTATATGCCTCATGTTATGCCTGCATGAATGCTGCGTTATGAAATATTTACCAAATGAATTTACATTTTGGTAACCTTATATTCACAATTAATAAATATGAGTGAAGGAACTTTGCATGCAAACTATATCGCTTCCCTTGGAAAAAAGAAAAATAGATGTAGCGGTTATCTCTGATGTTCACTTAGGCACTTATGGATGCCGTGCAAGTGAAGTGTCCCGTTACCTCTCCACCATCGATCCATCCATTTTAGTTTTAAACGGCGACATTATCGACATCTGGCAGTTCAGTAAGAAATACTGGCCGGCAGGGCATATGCAGGTGATAAAGCAAATTACGAGTATGCTTAGCCGTGGGGTTAAAGTATATTACGTTACCGGCAATCACGATGAAATGTTGCGTCGTTTTGAAAACTTTTCTATTGGCGATTTTCATATTGTAAACAAGCTGATCATTCATCATAATAACAATAAACGCAGTTGGATATTTCATGGAGATGTGTTTGATGTTACGATGAAATACAGTAAATGGTTAGCGAAGCTGGGTGCTGTTGGCTACGATACATTGATAATGATAAATACATTCATCAATTACATCAGCAAAAAAATGGGAAGAGGAAAAATCTCTCTCTCCAAAAAAATAAAAAACTCTGTAAAAAGCGCCGTAAAATATATCAACAGCTTTGAAAATACTGCTGCTGAAATAGCTATTGAAAAAGGATATGACTATGTTATCTGCGGTCACATCCATCAACCGTGCGATCGTAAGATTGTTACACCAAAAGGCAGCGTACAATATTTAAATTCCGGCGACTGGATCGAAAATTTGACTGCATTGGAATATGCAGATGATAACTGGAGTGTATATCAATATCAGCAAGACAACCAGGTAAAAGAATTGAATGATTCTTATTATATGGATGAAGCCGCTTATTTACGTACTGCCGAGTTATTTAAAATGATGATGCAGGATTTTGAATTAGCATCTTAAAATGAAAGTTCTCTACGCCATACAAGCTACAGGCAACGGACATATCAGCCGTGCAACAGAAATCATCCCTCTGCTAAAAAAGAAATGCGATCTCGATATTTTAATAAGTGGAACTGAAGCTGAAGTAAAACTAAACCATGAAGTAAAATATAAACGCAAAGGCTTTAGTTATGTATTTGGTAAAAAAGGAGGCATAGATTTCTACGCTACTTTCAAAAAAATGCAATCTAAAAGATTTGTGAGCGAGATAAAAAATTTTCCTGTTGAAGATTACGATCTGGTAATAAATGATTTTGAACCGGTGAGCGCATGGGCTTGTAAGATCAAGCACGTGCCTTGCGTTTCCATGAGCCATCAATTTGCAATACTTGATAAAAATGCTCCACGCCCGGACAAGTTTGATCCTTTTGCTTTGATGGTTTTAAAATATTATGCGCCTTGTAAAATTGGCGTAGGTTTCCATTTTAAAAAATACAGCGAAAACATTTTTACTCCTGTCATCCGTAAGGAAATTCGCAATGCAGAGATAAGCAACAAAGGGCATTACACTGTTTATTTACCCGCTTACAGCGAAGAAAAACTAATCAAATTTTTAGGTCAGTTCAAAAACGTTCGCTGGCATATATTTTCTAAGCATACCAAAAAATCATTTGTAGAAAAAAATTGCTGGGTACGTCCTGTTAATAATGATGATTTTGCTGAAAGCTTTGTAAGCTGCGAAGGAATCATCAGTGGAGGTGGTTTTGAAACACCGGCAGAAGCTTTATACATGGGCAAAAAGGTCATAGTGATCCCAATGAAGAATCAATATGAACAACATTGTAATGCAGCAGGTGCGAAACAATTTGGTGTACCGGTTTTAAAAAGCCTAAAAAACAAACACGCTGATAAAGTAAAGCATTGGTTGGAAAATGAACAAAATATAAAAGTTGATTTTCCGGATGAGACCGATAAAATAATTGACCTCGTTTTGGCACAAAGAAAATCTTTCAAAAATCTATCAAAGGAAAAATTCAGCGGAGATATTATTCAAAGTCCCGCAGATATCTTTATTCCTAAAGCTGCTTTATAGTTTTCTGTTATTTATTGATAGTAGTTGCAGACAATAATATTTGGGAAGCGGCGGCTACCCGGTGGTCTGCCCTAAAATCTTCTCCCAGGTAATTCGCAATAGTTTGTGGAAACTGTATAGTGTGAATACTGTCTTTTTCTTTTACTTCTCCCAATGGTTGAATATCGGCTCCAAATTCTGCCAACCATGTTTCTTTTGATCCCTTTGCCCAAAAGCCATGGGTTGACCATGTTGTTGGTTTATCGCCTCTTCCATGATCGGTAGTAATAAAAAACAGCGTCTTGTTCTTATAAAATTTATCCGTCTGCGTTAGCTGCCATAGTTCTGCCAAAAATTTATCAAAGAGATTTGCCTGGTTTAAATACAAATCGTATCTGCCATTGTGTGCAAATTCATCTGTTTCGCCAAAGCCAATAAATACAACTTTAGGGTGCTTCTTCTTTATGTATTCTGCAGCTAATGTAAAAGTCAACATGTCACGACGTGTAGCCTCTTTATTTTCATTACTTGTTGCTTCTATATAATTCGTTGCTTTTTCTGTAAGAGTAAGCGTATCATCTTCGCTTTGCTGGTAACCGCAATTTAAAGGAAGATTGCTTGAAGGGTTATTCAATATGTACTTAAATAATTTCCATGAGCCAAATGCGGCAACTTTGTTTTTATATCGATCCGTATTATTTAAGTAATCCAAAAGATTAGAATTGCTGTTATACGTTTTCCTGTTAAGACTTATGAACCAATCGTTATAACCGGTAAGCAATTCGTTGTAACCCGGATAAGATATTTTATAAGGATTTATTACTGACACATCGTTCCCATAGTTTCTGTTGCCCCATAATTGTCCTTTTTGTGCTACGTAATTCCACAAAAAAGGCATTAATTTTTGTCTGCGTTCTTCAGCAGTGTTTGCCCAATACAAGTACCTTAACGTAGCTGTATCGTCCACATATGATGAGTTGAATAAAAGAGAGGAATCTGCACCCGTGAACACTTCCTGCCAACGAAAACCATCTGTAGTAATAATAAAAATGTTAGGACTATTTGTATCCTGGCAAACGGCCGTATTGGCTGCTAGCAGAAAAGCAATTACGAGGTATTTCATTAAGGAGATGTTTTGCAAATTTTATCATCTTATATAATGAAATAGTAAAGGGAAATTTATGCTTGCGTTAAGGAAATTATTTTTTTAATTCTGTCAATAGCTTTTTCGCATCGGCAGATAATTTAGTTGCTGCAGATCTATTATTCTGTATAAAAGTAAATTGACTGCAATCTTCATTGTTCATTTTGAAATAAACATCCTGTACTACTACATTGTTTTTAAAGAAATGAATAGAACCATCATATCCGCAATTTGATTTGCCATTTATAGTTGTAGCTGTAATTGCTTCAGTAAGTTTGTTTAAAGTATCCGTGTTTTTAATGCTTCTTATTGTGGCTACATTGTTTTGATCTCCGGAAAAATATTGAACATATACACTATCTGCATTAGCTATAGTTGCTTTCAATTCTTTATCAGGGTGATTGCAAGACATTGCTATAGCTATTATTGACAAGGCGATTATTATCTTTTTCATGACGCCAAATATACAATTGTTTGCTTCAAGGCGACACACTATAAATACATAAAAAACAAACCACCCGATAAGATTATCGGGTGGTACAAGCTTGAGAAAATTTGCTATTTGCTTAAGGAACTTGTTTGATTGCTATGCTATTAAAATTTTATTAGAAGTTGAACTTAACGCCCATTTGACCTTGCCAACGGCTATTAAGCGGATCAACTGTATAATACTGATTGTTTGAACCTGCAGGCGGCGCCAGGTAGTTAAACGTTGGTAAATAACCGCTTGCCGGTGTGCCTACAGCTTTTCCGTTTGCATCTTTAACAAATTTCAGGAAGTTAACTGTATAGTTATTTACGTTTGTAACAAAGTAAATATGACCCCAATTGTTATTGATGAAATTCAATACGTTCAACATATCAAAGCTTAATACTAAGGTTTTAAACTTGTTTGTTTTGCTTAAATGTATCTCGTGCTGAAGTTTCATATCCAATTGCTGATTCCATGGAGTACGTAAACCATTGCGCTCTGCATATTCGCCTCTGTGATTTTTCAAATAATCATCGCCATTAATGAAGTTGTTTAAATCTGTCCATTGTTGAGCTGCAGTATAAGTTGTTCCATCAGCTTTTTTATAATCAGCTAAGTTGATATCGCTTTGTGCTTTTGGAATATATACCAAAGGAGCATTAGAAGAGTTACCAAAAGGAGCACTTGTGTAAATCAATGAGTAAGGGCTTCCGGATTGATTTGAATAGAAGAATGCAATTGAAGACGTGTGTACATCATTCCATCTAAAGCTACCACCTAATGTTGCTACTATACGATGACGCAAGTCAAAGTTAGAGAATGCCAATGGTGAATTTTCCGGATTTATTGTTGGGTTTAATTCGTAATTACTTTGGAAAGAGTTACGAATTCCGTTACTAACGTCTTTGCTCATTCCATAAGTATAAGCAGCGCTCCAGAAATAATTAAATGAATGTGCTGCACCCAATTTAATATTGTCTGATGTTTTATTGATCTGTGCTGTTAAGTTATAACGGTATCCTTGTGTTGTATTTGTTAAGAAATAGATGTTTGTATAAGCCGAATTGTTTTTAGCACCGGTTGCATAATACGGAGTTTGAGTTGGTCCTGTGCTGAAATATTGTACACCACTGTCTTTGATATTGATCTGCTGGAACATAACATCATACAATGTTTTTGTGTACATCGCATCAAATGTAGCTTTATACCCTTTGCCGAATTTAACATCAACAGCAATGTTTGAACGCCAAACAGTAGGTAATTTAAAGTTATTATCAATTAGATCTACTTCATGCAGTTTAGTTGCATTTGTAGCAGCAGGAATATTTCTTAATGTTGAAATCAATTGTGTTGGGTCAACAGCTAATGGCACTACTGTACCGCTAGAAGGTTTGTAGTCAACATTCCCCAGGTTTGCTCCGCTTAATGTAGCAGCATATCCCATCCATGCAAATGGCATACGACCTACAAATATTCCTGTTCCTCCGCGGATCACTAAAGATTGGTTTCCTTTAACATCAAAGCTAAATCCTAAACGTGGAGATATCGTTACCTGCCCAAGCCACTTATTATTAAATTGGCTAAATGGAGTATGTGAATAAGTTGCACTATCAGCAGGCGCAACATAATTGCGTGTTCCGTTTAAAGCCGGATCTAATGGGAATTGTGAACTTAATAATTTAGAATAATCAAATCTTACACCCGGAGTTATTTTAAAACGTTTGTTAACTGCAATTTCATCTTGTGCATACACACTAAATAAACCTACAGTAAAGTTGCTACCAGGTAAATCATTGTATAAGCCGTTCCTGTTATTTTTTGTTGAATCAAAAGTATAACCGCTACGAATACGAGAAGGGTTGTCTGCAAGGAAAGAATTTAAACCACCTGCATATTCCCAACGACCATTCCATGAGTTGATAAATCCGTAAGAAAGATCATATATCTCATTATGAGTACCGAAAGTGAATTTATTAATTCCTTTATTTAATGTAAAGTTATCCGTCAATTCAACTGTAGATTGCTTCATGTTATAGATAGCAGCTTCTCTCCAGGTACCTAACCAGATACGTCCATTATCGATATCAACAAATGCTGATGCCGGTACACCTGATGCATTACCATTTGAATCTAATGGTGCAGGGAAATCTCTGTATTCATGAACCTTTATATAACTTACAATTAATTGGTTGTTTGCTTCATTGTTGATTTTACTTTTTAACTCGGCAACCAGGTTAAGGTTGTCGGTATGTTGAGTAAAGTCAGTAGAAGAAAATTGAAAATTAGTTGTAGTACGTTCAATGTTATTTCCTGAACCGCTTGTATAAATACCTCTTAATGTTAAACTGTTTTTGTTATTAAGATTAAAATCTAAACGTCCAAAAACCTTATCACTATTAGTAAATACTTTATTTGGTCCATAAGTGCCGGGACTAAAATTGTATTTTTTTAACGCATTAGTTATTTGTTGTGCTTCTAATAAAGTCATTGCAGCACCCGGGTCACCTGCATTATAAAAAGTTGGAACTTCATTACGCGATCCTTCATAGTTTACAATAAAGAAAGCCTTATTTTTCATAATAGGACCGCTTAAGGTTGCCCCGTATTGATGATCGTAATAAGTGTTATATATTTTTGAATTTTTCCCATCAACACTGGTTCCTACTAATGCCTGGTTATGTCCATAAGCATAGATAGATCCATGAAAATCGTTACCGCCACTTTTAGTTACTGCATTTACGCTACCTCCGGTAAAGTTTCCGATTTTCACATCGTATGGAGCCAATTGTACTTGTACTTCCTGAATAACATCTAAGCTGTATGGATTAGTACGTGTACCGGCGCCTGCTGCACCTGATTGACCACCACCACTAACACCACCAAAGGAGTTACTAAAACCGATCGCATCGTTATTAGCAGCACCATCAATAGTTAAGTTATTATAGCGAAAGTTGGAACCGCCATAAGAGTTGTTATTTGATTGAGGAGTTAAACGTGTGAAATCACTTAAGCTACGTCCGATAGTTGGTAAAGCATTTAATTGTGCTCTGCCTATACCTGAACTTCTTTTAGCACCGCTAACAACAACTGCTTCCAAATTTTTGGTGCTTTGTTTTAAAACAACGCTTACATCCGGGTTATTGCCTAAGGTAAGACTAACATTGTCAAATGTTTCTGTAGAAAACCCTGTAAACGATACGGTTATAGTGTAAGGGCCGCCTGCTTTTAAAGTTGGAAACGAAAAAAGCCCTTTTTTGTTCGTTTGTGTAGTGTACGTCGCGCCCGTTGGCTCGTGCTTAACAAGTATTGTAGCTCCTTGAACCAGAGTGCCTTTTTCATCGCTAACATTTCCACTTAACGTGGCTGAGGTTTCTTGAGAAAAAACATTTGTGGTAATAAGGGAAAATACTGTAAGCAAAGAAAATAGTAATTGCTTTGTCTTCATGCTAGTTAATTTTTGCGCAAAGAGACGTCTTAACAATTATGCCAATGTTACGTAAAGGTTACCAAATTGTTAAGTGATGCTGGAATGTATAAATAAAAAAAGCTACTCGATTGAGTAGCTTTTTTATATACATTATTAAAATATTATATTATGGAGCTGCATCCCACCATACTCTATCTGTAATTTTAACATTAGTATTCTCAGGTTGTGGGTTTGAGGTCACTTCTTGAGTACCAAACTGAAATCTTCTTGGAATGGTAGTAATTCCAGCTTCAGGATTTGCTACTATAGTTAAATTAGGATAGCCTGTTCTACGCCAGTCGTTGAAATTTTCAATAGAGAGAAGATCTGCAATTGACTTTTCTTCCATAATTCTTTGTAAAGCGTTGCCATCTGTTAATGTACCTCTTGCAGCCAGGTAAGCAGTTACATTAGGATCACTTGCGCTAAGTCCCAATTTAACCATATTATCTGTAATAGCTTGTTGATAAATTGGCTGTGCTGCAGCAGCTCCAGACACTCTAAAAGTAGCTTCTGCTTTTATGAATTCAAGCTCTGAATAAGGAAGGATTGCAATGGGAGCTGAAGCTCCCGTAGTGATAACATCATTGATATCAGCTCCTCCTAAGGAATATCCTAAAGTTGAATAAATTGTAACATCAGGAACAACATCGGAAGTGCTTATTCTACCTAAATAACTGTCTTGTGAACCTTTATTAGCAATGATAGGTAAACGTGGATCCGATCTGGCAATTAAAGAATCAATTAAAGTTGCGCCCAACACAACACCCCCCTGAGCTAGTTCTGTATTTTTATACCAAGGAGTTTCCTGACCTGCAGATCCCGTATAAAAATTTGCGGTAGCCTCATCATCTGTACCTGTAAAGGCATGATCTAATGCAGCTAAAGCTAAGTTTGATTGAGTAACTGCATCATGACCAGGTGCTTTAGTCAAATGAATGTAGTGTCTTGCTTTTAAAGCATAAGCAAATTTTTCCCATTTGCTCATATCTCCATGAAACAAGAAATCATCGTCACCAGGAACAGAAAGTCCTGGATCTAACTGATTCTCAGCAATAGCGCTATCCAACATGGCTTGAATTGCAGTATAAATATCTTCCTGTTTGTCATATTTTGCATGCAAATTACCATCAAAAGCCTCACTATAAGCCACATCACCCCACATGTCTGTAGTAACTCCTATTGAATACGCCATCAATACTTTTGATATCACGCCATAAGAATGGTCGTTATTAGCTTTCGCTACATCCCCCATTCTTTTAATGTTCTGCATTAAATTATAGTATATATCACCAAATGAGTACTCGCCGTCTCCAGTAGTGAATTTATAACTTTCAAATTGCGGCAATGGCTGGTTTAAAGATATCTGCTGCATCCAGTAAGAAGTTATTTCCGCTATCCCTGATGTGTTTTGTACGGAAAAAGATCCTCCGGCAACAACAGTAGAAACGTCAACAATTACGGGAGGCAGAATCAAAGACTCAGGCGCCTGAAGAGGGTTATTAGGATCCGTGTTAACATCTAAGAATTTCTTACACCCTCCCATCGTAAGAATTGTTGCTGTTAAAACTAGACTGTATATTATTTTCTTTTTCATTTGAAAAATTTTAAAATGAATGATTGGAGTTTTAATTAGAATGTTGCTTTTACACCTACGATATAAGACCTGGTTGTTGGCGTTTGAAAATTAGTAACTCCTTGTCCATTATCTCCTCCTGAAACACTCGCTTCCGGATCACTACCTGTATAATGAGGAAGATAGAACCACAAATTATTTCCACTAAAACTAATTGTCAAAGATTTAAAAGGAGTTTTTCTAATTGCTCCAAAAGTATAAGCAGCTGTTACATTACGCAGTTTAACATATGTTCCATCTTCTATGTTAGACTCTGTTATACTTGAAATTGTACTCCAGTAATCCTGTGCACTAACAGGTGTGGTATTAGGCAATCCTGAACTTGCATAAACCGAATTACCAACAACAAAAGGCTTATCTCTGTTGGCCTCTGTTATTTTTGAAGTTCCATAAAACCACATATAGTTATCATCCAAATTCAAAATATCGCCTCCTTTTTTATAATCAATCAAGAAGCTAAGTGATAATCTTTTGTAAGTAAATGTATTTGAAAGTCCCATAGTAAAATCAGGATTAGTATTACCTATTGGTCCAAAATCTGTTGAAGAGATCGGTAATCCATCATCCCCTACTTCAATTTGTCCTTTATCATTTCTTACATATTGTAGTCCGTATAATATTCCGTACGGTTGATCTTTAAACAGAAAAACACCTGCATTACCAAATCCACCTAACTGAATACTATTAACACCTGGTCCTAAAGTAATTACCTTACTACGTATACGAGTAAAATTCAAATTTACATCCCATGTAAAGTTTTTGGTTTTTACAGGATTTCCACTTATTAAAAACTCTATCCCTTTGTTTTGAATTTGTCCCACATTTTGAAAACCAGTAAAGAAACCAGAAGTAGATGCAATAGGAGTCTGACTTAAGAGGTTTTTAGATTCTCTATCGAAGTAAGACCCATCAAATGAAAGACGATTCTTAAGGAATTTCAATTCTAATCCCACTTCAAATTCGTTCAAACTTTCATTTATTAAATTAGGATTACCCAATGCAGTGGTAAGTTTTGCCCCATTAACACCATTGTATGGGAAATTAACATTGTTTATTGCAGGCATATTGGTACCTAATAAAAATGGTGTACTTAGTGAATAAGGAGATAAATTATCATTACCCACTGCAGAATAAGAAATACGCACTTTACCAAAACTAAACGCATCACTCTTATTCATAAGTTCCGTAAAAATAAATCCTAGCCCGGCAGAACCATAAGGATAATATTGCTTATCAGGGTTAAGAACCGAAGTACCATCATATCTTCCGGTTAAGCTCAGATCCAACATTTTTTTATACTCCAGGTTAGCTTGTGCATAGTAACCTACTTTTCTATATCGTACTACATTATCGCTTGATAATATAGTACCTGCATTACTAATATTATAAAAACCAGGAAGTGCAAGACCTACTCCCGATTGAACATAAGTATCTGTAAATTGAGAAAGAAGATTATTACCTAACAATAAAGATCCATAAAGATCTTTAGACAGCTCTTTATGAAAACTAATAATAAAGTCATGATTAAACTGACGATAATCTTCCAAGCGGTTTGAAACCCCACCGGCACCGCTAAATACGCCGTTATTAATTGTGCTGGCTTCATAATACCTTGAATTGTCTGCAAAGATATCGGTACCAACACGCTCTGTGATAGTTAACCATTTAGTTGGAGTATATACAAAACTTGCAACAGGTATAAAACGATTTACTGTTGATTGAAAGCCAGAATTATCAAGCACGAAAAAAGGATTGTTTCTTGACAAGGTTCTGTACAATCTTTGAGTACCATCAGGCCATGTTGCAGGAAGCGGGTCCCATGTAATAGGTGCAGGGTAAATAGCCCATATCGGATTACTTAAACCATTACCTTCCTGTGTTCTATCATTAACTGTATTTACATAGTTAATTTCTATGTTTGCAGTTAAATTACTAGTGATCTGATTAGAGAACTTAGCAAAAAATGCATTTCTTGTAAATGCTGTTGTAGGTATTATACCTTCATTATTTAGATAAGAATAAGAGATTAGATAATTTGATTTTTCAGACCCTCCCGAAATACTGATATTATTATCTGTGGTTTTACCGGTTCTAAAAAATATGGCTCTTGGATCATATGTTTTAACAGGCGATCCATCAACCTTTAAAGTATCAACTCTTGCTCCCCAGGATTGGCTGCTGGCTGTACCTTGAATACTTCCATTGATAAATAAACCATCAAGCCCCTGAGAATATTTATTTTGATATTCAGCCAAAATAGCGTTATCAAATTTCAGGCTGGAACTAATACTTACTGTAGGTTTTGAAGATTTTCCTCCTCCTGTTTTTGTGGTAATGATAATAGCTCCTCTTGCAGCTTGTGCACCATATAAGGCAGTAGCAGCACCTCCTTTCAATACGTTTACAGATTCAATTATGCTTGGGTCAAGGTCAATTGCCCTGTTTGAGGTACTTCCCTGATTAAGCCTTACATTATTAGCCCCTTGTCCAAAGACATCAATTGCGCCCGACTCTTCATTGCTGATAGGAACCCCATCTATTACAAACAAAGGCTGATTTTCTCCTAAAAGAGATGTAGCTCCTCTAATTACAATACGGGAAGGGCTACCTGGCATACCGCTTGAATTAATTACAGAAACACCGGAAACCTTTCCTGCAAGAGCATTTACCAAATTATCTTGCTTTGCTTGTACAACACTTTCACCGTTTACTTCCTGCGTACTATACGTAAGCTGCCTTTTTTCTCTTTTAATACCTAAGGCGGTTACAACAACTTCCGTTAAATTCTGAGTTGCCTTTTCAAGCGAGACTGAAACTGTCTCACCTGCAGATACTTTAATTGTTTTAGGAGTAAACCCCACTCCTGAAATTTCAAGAGTAGCAGAAGAGCCCGTAATATCAACTGTAAATGAACCATCAGCCGCCGTACTGGCTCCCGATGTTGTTCCTTTTACTTTTACTGATATCGAGGATAATGGTGAACCATCTTTAGAATCAGTCACTTTTCCTTTTACCTGCGACTGAGCAAAGACGAGTGCAGTGCTACATAAGAGCACTGTCAATAGTAATGCAATTTTTCTCATAGCTTTGTTTTACGTTATCAATAATAAGTTAAATTTAGATAATCTTTAACAAAAAACAAGACAAGGTGAATTTTTTTTTTGCTGCGTGAAATAAAAAAAATTCAAAAAAGATGTTTTTTGACATATTGTTTTTAGCGTGTACTCAATGTTTTTAGCTTTTATTTAATTATTTTCTAAATATCATCTCAGTTACTTAAAACTAATTCAAATTAATCTTATTATAATTAATAAATGTTACATTGCCTCTCCACCGTACAAAACTTGCATAATAAGAATATTTAAAAAATAATAACATATCATATTAACTAATAGTTATCATTGATAAAGTTTTTACGGGTATCTACAATAACTCTATTTTTGCGCCAATTTTAAACTAACGGTTATGGCATTAAATTCCATTCTTAAAATATTTTTACCTAAAGACAGGGTTTTTTATCAGTTATTTGAAAGCGTTGCGGAAGAGCTGATCAAAATGGGTGAAAAGTTAAAAGAAGTTGTAAACGAACCAGACTTTGATAAGCGTGCGCAATTGATACAGGAAATAGAAGACATGGAGCATGTGAATGATGATTACACTCACAATATTTTTACAGAGCTAGGTAAAAACTTCATTACTCCTTTCGATAGAGAAGATATTCACTACCTGGCATCTGCACTGGATGATATTGCAGACTATATTTATGCTTCTGCCAAAAAAATAAACTTTTACCGCGTTAATCCAAATGATACAGGCATGCAAAAAATGGCAGAGTTAATTGCTGCCGGATGCCATCATGTATATAAAGCCGTAATTGAATTGCGCAATATGAAAAACATGCGCCAGATCACAGATGCTTTGGTTGCAATCAACAGCATAGAAAACCAGGCTGATGATATTTTTGATATGAGTATTGAGCGTTTGTTTGCTGTTGAAACTGATGCAAAAGAAGTAATTAAAAAAAGAGAAATATACCAGGTAATGGAGATTGTTACTGATAAATGCGAGGATGCCGGTAATGTTATAGAATCGATCATTGTTAAATACGCATAACAACTAACGCTCAACGAAAATTTCCAAATTAATTTTTTATGGTATTATTAGTAGTGATCATCGTTTTATGCGTCATTTTCGACTTCATTAATGGTTTTCACGATGCGGCTAACTCTATAGCCACTATTGTTTCTACTAAAGTGCTTACACCATTCCAGGCAGTTGTGTGGGCAGCTGTTTTTAATTTTGTAGCGTATTATATTTTCACCGATTTTAAAGTAGCTGATACGGTTGCTAAAACCGTTCATAAAGATTCTATCACTCTTTTAGTGATACTGTCGGGTGTAATTGCAGCCATCATCTGGAATTTAATTACCTGGTGGTATGGCATACCTTCTTCCTCTTCTCATACTTTAATCGGAGGTTTTGCCGGTGCTGCAGTTGCTTATAATGGTTTTGGAAGCATTGATTCCGGAAGTATTTATAAAACGGTTCTTTTTATTGTCTTGGCTCCGTTAATAGGAATGATCATATCCATTATTATCACATTAATATTTGTACAAAAAAGTGTGTGGGTCAAGGTAGGAATTCTGGCAGTTATTATGTTGACATGCTTTTTCTTTGTTCCTTTTGAACACAGCAAAAAAGGAATGTTTGAAAAATACGCTTTGCTTTCCCTTGGCATCATATTCATATGCGCCTTCTTATATAATTATTTTAAAGGAGAGAATGCTTACCGAACAGCTAACATGTATAAAAAACTGCAGTTGGTTTCGTCAGCTGCATTAAGTGTAGGTCATGGTGGCAGCGATGCACAAAAAGTAATGGGTATTATTGCAGCATCATTGGTTACAATGGGGCATTACAGTAATGTTGGAGATGCTTTATCTCACGCCGAATGGATACCTCTTACTTGTTATTCTGCAATAGCGCTTGGTACAATGAGCGGTGGATGGAAAATTGTAAAAACGATGGGTACCAAAATTACCAAAGTAACTCCACTGGAAGGCGTGTGTGCTGAAACAGCCGGCGCTATTACATTATTTACTGCTGCTAATTTAGGAGCTCCCGTTAGTACTACTCATACAATAACCGGTTCTATTATGGGTGTTGGCGCTACCAAAAGGCTAAGTGCTGTACGTTGGGGGGTTACTATCAATCTTATTTGGGCATGGATATTAACCATTCCTGTAAGTGCATTATTAGCGATGATAGTATATCACATACTGCATCTGTTTATAAAATAGCATAATATTTTATATAAAAATTTCTTCATAGCTTATTCTCAGTAAGCGATTTTCTTTTTCTTTGCAACATGAAAAAAATTCTTGTCACAGGTGGATGTGGTTATATTGGTGTTCACACTATTGTTGATCTGATACAAAATGGTTATGATGTTATTTCGATAGACAACAACTCAAGAAGCAATGCTTTCATTTTAGAGGGGGCAGAAAAAATTACAGGTAAGAAAATAAAAAACTACAGAATTGATCTGTGCAATTTTGATGATACCCGTGCAGTATTTGAAGAGAATAAAGATATAAAAGGGATCATTCATTTTGCAGCATACAAAGCTGTTGGTGAATCGGTTGAAAATCCATTGATGTATTTTGATAACAATATGACTTCATTGGTAAACATTTTAAAATGTATGCAGGAGTTCAATATTTCAAACTTTGTGTTTTCTTCTTCCTGCACTGTTTATGGCAACCCCGATTCAATTCCTGTAACAGAATCATTTCCTTTACGTCCTGCCGAATCACCATATGGACATACTAAACAAATGGGTGAAATTGTAGTTTCCGAAACCGTTAAAAACGGAAATAACAAGGCTATTTTGCTTAGATATTTCAATCCTGTTGGCGCTCATCCATCAACAAATATTGGTGAAATTCCGTTGGGAAAACCGGCTAATTTAGTACCGGCTATTACCCAAACTGCTATCGGTAAAATTCCCGTAATGCATGTTTATGGAACCGATTATCCAACACGTGATGGAAGCTGTGTACGCGATTATATTCATGTATGCGATATTGCCCATGCGCATACATTGGCGTTACATTATCTTATAGAAAATAAAAATAAAACCAATTGCGATGTGTTTAATTTAGGTACAGGTAATGGCTACACTGTACTGGAAGTTATCGCCGCATTTGAAAAAGTATCAGGCGTTAAATTAAATTATACATTAGGTCCTCGTCGCAATGGAGATGTTATTGCTATTTATGCAAATAACGATAAGGCAAAAAATGAACTCAACTGGACGCCTCAATACGATATTGACCAAATGATGGCAACTGCCTGGAAATGGGAGCAAAAAATTAAAAACGATGAAAACTTTTTTGGCGGTAAAAACGCTGTGCTGAATTAAATGAATGGTGAATTTTCAATAGTGAAATTTCGCCCGCTCATTCTTTAACACATTTTCATCATTGCCTATTCACTATTGACAATCCTTCTTTGCAAAAATTCAATTATCTTGCGCTCCCTTTATAAATACGATTTTTTATGTTGAATGATATCCAGGTAACAGGTAATAAAGATACCCGCAGTGGTTTTGGTGATGGCATTGTAGAAGCAGCCAAAAAAAATGAAAATGTTGTAGCATTAACCGCCGACTTAGCGGGTTCATTAAAATTAAATGATTTTATAAAACAATTTCCTGAAAGATATATCCAGTGCGGTATTGCAGAAGCAAACATGATAGGTATTGCAGCCGGATTAACTATCGGCGGTAAAATTCCCTATACAACTACTTTTGCAAACTTTTCAACCGGGCGTGTTTACGATCAGATCCGTCAATCTGTTGCGTACAGTAGAAAAAACGTAAAGATCTGTGCATCGCATGCAGGGTTAACATTAGGAGAAGATGGTGCTACACACCAAATATTGGAAGATATTGGCTTAATGAAGATGCTACCGGGAATGACAGTTATTGTTCCTGCCGATTATAATCAAACAAAAGCGGCTACTATTGCAATCGCTGAATATGAGGGTCCGGTCTATTTACGTTTTGGTCGTCCTGTTTGGCCAATATTTACAAAAGAAGAAGATTTTGTAATTGGTAAAGCACAAAAGTTTTCTGATGGTAAAGATGTAAGCATTTTTGCCTGCGGTCATTTAGTATGGAAAGCGATCGAAGCCGGAAAAATTTTAGAAGCAAAAGGAATCAGTGTAGAAGTGATCAATATTCATACGATCAAACCACTGGATACAGAAGCTGTATTAGCATCTATTACCAAAACCAAATGCGCCGTTACTTGCGAAGAACATAACATCATTGGCGGTTTAGGTGACAGCATTTCGCAGGTAGCAACTAAAAATTTACCTATACCTATTGAATATGTAGGCACTAACGATACATTTGGCGAAAGTGGTAAACCTACAGAATTGCTTACTAAATATGGTTTAGATGAAAACCATATTGTGGCTGCTGCTGAAAAAGCAATTGCAAGAAAATCAAAATAATTAAACCGGTATTTTTAAAATATTTAAAGCCAATCGTTTGATTGGCTTTCTTATTGTATTTTTATGCTTTAGATATATGGCAGTAACACATCTTAGCGATCAGGAACTATTGCTCCAATTTAAAGACCCTGCCACCAGGGAAAGAGGGTATACGGGTATTATAAAAAAATACCAGGAACGTTTATACTGGCATATCCGCAGAATGGTGGTAGAGCATGAAGATGCGAACGACGTACTGCAGAATATGTTTATTAAAGTGTGGAAGGGATTGGATAATTTTAGAGAGGACAGTCAATTATACACGTGGCTGTACCGTATAGCTACCAATGAAAGCCTTACTTTTTTAGAGCAGAAAAAAAGAAAAAGCGCTATTTCGCTAAGCGACGTAGAAAACGGATTAAGCAACCAGTTAAAAGCAGATAAAAATTTTGATGCTAATAAGCTGGAATGGAAGCTGCAACTGGCTATTCAGCAACTGCCTGAAAAACAACGAATCGTTTTCAATCTCAGGTATTATGATGAAATGCCTTACGAAGAAATGAGCCGTGTGCTGGAAACCAGTGAGGGCGCACTTAAAGCAAGCTATCATCACGCAGTAAAAAAGATAGAGAATTTTATACTAAACAGTAATTAAACTTGGTGCATGTGTCAACGTCTTACAGAAAATGAATTTGAATGATGACATAAGGAGTGAATTAAAAGAACTAAGTCCTTTTATAGCCGACATGGAAAAAACAAATGTTTTTACCGTGCCGGATGATTATTTTTCTGTACTTCCAGAAACCTTATTGGCTTGTGTAACTGACAATAACAACACTTGTGTAGACAATATCTCTAAAGAAATGAAAGCTGCTGTTCCGGAAGGTTACTTCGATGATCTGTCCAACCAGATCCTCAATAGAATAAAACAGCAAAATGAAAGCAGTGATGAAGAAATAAAAAGCTTATCGCCTCTATTACATAGCATTAAAGGAGAACAGGTATTCCGGGTTCCTGCCAACTATTTTCAATCTTTACCAGATATCGTTCTTGCCAAAACAAAACCACAGCCTGCCAAAGTTATTTCAATGCACAAGCGTAATTCTTTTATAAGATACGCTGCGGCTGCAGTAATAACCGGTGCACTTGCGGTGGGAGTTTATAAATTTACAGGCAGTAACCATACAGGCGTACAATTGGCATCATTAGATCCAACGGTGGAAACAGGCATTAAAATGAACCAGCAGCAATTTGATGATGCGCTGAATAACTTGCCGGCAGATGCCATTACGAATTACCTGGAAAAATATGGCAACGATGATGATATGGCAGCTATATCGTCAAGCATTGATGAAAATGCATTGCCAAATGCAGATGATTATTTTATAGACGATAAAACGCTGGATAATTTTTTAGAGAAAACCACTATCAACCAAACTAATAATTAAGCCGGAAGCATGAAGAAAATCTATTTACTAATATCTTTTTTATTCGTAATCAGCTTTGTAAAAGCGCAAAACGGGCAACCCGGAAACAGGCAGCAGAATATTGAAGCGTTAAAGGTTGCGTTTATTAGTAAAGAGTTGAATCTTACTCCACAGGAAGCTGAAAAATTCTGGCCGGTTTACAACCAATACTCACAAGAAACAAAAGCGATTTATAAAAGCTATCACGATAATCCTGACGTAATTGGGCGTGATGAAAAGATCTTGAACGTAAGAAAAAGCTATAAAGAACGCTTTATTGCTATTATTGGTGCTGATAGGACCAATAAATTATTTGATGCCGAAAATCGTTTCCGGGAACTGTTAATCAAGCAATTACGGAATCGTAAAGCTGACGGTAATCAGCATTTCCTTCGCCAAAGCCTGCGCCGTAGCTAATCCTCAAAAAATTTTAACTTTTTATTTGGAATCTATGTTTTTTGATATAGATTTGTAGTAGGTGTTTTTCATAGGTTAGCAACGGCCAGCTCTGTTTAGAGCAGGCCTTTTTTTTATCCTAAAATTTAAACACCGGGGATTTTATATCGTGGTAAAAAAGAAATGTCCATTTTTCCTGTTGTCCCTTTTGCCACCATTGCTGCCGAAGCTCCATGCATTTCTTTCCATCATAATCATACTTTGCAATAAACTTGCTTTTCATCTGCTGTAGTTGAGGCGCATCATCTCCGCCAAAAAATATTATCTCACCATTTTCTTCTATCCAAAACACCTGGTGAAATGGAGAGTGTGCACCGGTAACTTCATATTTTATATAATCATCAATAATTCCATTACCCTGCGTTAGCACCACATGATCTGAATCTTTCAACATCGCAAAATCTTTTGTTATATAAGATGGACTTCCCTTTGATAAGGCATACTCCAGTTCATCTTTATTCAGATAATATTTGGCATTGGGAAAACTGTAAAAACGTTGATGTAAAATTTCATCTTCTTTACTTATGCCGCCTGCATGATCCTTATGCAAATGCGACATCAATACTTTTGTTACATCTGCAGGATTAATCCCATTATCCAATAAGTTTTGATGAATTTGCAATACGCCGTTCTTATTATTAAACCCAAGCCCTGTATCTATTAATAAAATATCTTTTGACGTAATAATAGCGAATGGCTGAATTTCTACCAACAGGCTTCCTGTTGGCCGCTGTTGCAGATCATCTTTATTTAATTCAAAAGGAATAAACTGTTTTGTTTTATCAACCGTAAATGCGCCTTCACCTAATGGAAATATCTTCATATCAAAGTCTAATTGAGACAATTATCTTAATACCATTTGCCTGTCGGCATCCAGTTTGATCAAGATAAAAAGTAAAATGGTAAATGTAAGCAGCGATGAGCCGCCATAACTTATTAAAGGCAATGTTATACCAATCACAGGAGCTAACCCGATAGTAACGCAAATATTTACAGATACGTGAAAGAAAATAATACCGGCAACACTATACGCATACACTCTTGAGAAAGTACTTCGTTGCCGCTCCGCAATAAAAACGATCCGGAATAATAAGCCTAGATAAAGCAACATTAATAAAGCACTACCGACAAAACCAAAATTTTCACCAACAGAAGTAAAGATAAAATCGGTGTGTTGTTCCGGCACAAAGTCGCCCTGCGTTTGTGTTCCCTGCAAAAAGCCTCGTCCCCAAAAACCACCCGATCCAATAGCTATTTTGGATTGTTTTACATTATACGCCTGCTGTTGTTTTTTTCTTTCTTTCTTTTTTAATTCAACTTCATCCAGTGCTGCTGATTTATCTGCAAATGGATTATCTACGCCCACCATGCTGAATATTCTATCTGCCTGGTAACCTTTTAAAACATGTTTAAAAACAAATGGTACTGCTACCCCAACAAATAAGCTGCAGAACAGCCAGATAATAGTTATTAGTATAAGCAATTGGCGATTTCTCTTAAAAATGGTACGTCGCATTAAAGCAATGAGCAGAACAGCTACAATAGAGAATGCGATGATCAATGTTTTTGCAGAAAATAATAATGATACCACTAACAGAACTCCCATTGCCGCACCTACGATCATATAGCCGGGTGGCAATCCTTCACGATACATAGGAATTAAAAAAGCAAAATAAACCAATGCCAGTCCGGTCTCTCCCTGCATTATAGAAAACACGGCCGGAGAAAATACAATGGCTGCTGCAATCAATTGCGATCGCTGTTTGCTAAAATCAACTTCCTGTTGACTTAAATATTTTGCTAATGCCAACGATACAAAGATCTTACACAATTCTACCGGCTGCAGGTTCATAAAACCTAATGGTATCCAACTTTTAGAGCCTTTAATTTCCTTACCTACCACAAACGTTGCCAGTATCAATAAAATACCCGCCAGGTAAGAAAGATTAGCCATTGCAGTAAATAACTTACTATCTGTCAGTAAAATAAAAATTGCCAGTAAGCCACAAGCGCCAAAATAAAAAAGCTGTTTGCTATAATTTTTTTTGAACCCTATAAACGATTGAATAACACTATCGCCTGTTTTATATTCAACCGAAAAAATGCAAAGCAATCCTATACTTACCATTAGTATGTACAGCACTATCATGATCCAATCTGCCCCTTTTGCTATTGACGGGTTTTTCTGGTACATTAATTTTCTTTTTTAGCAGTATCTCTTTTTATCTCTCTATCGTCATTTGGTAAGATGCCCTGCGCTTTTTCTTTTGCTGAATTATCAGTGTTGTTATTCTTTTGTTCTTTATCCTTTGCTATTGTCCTTTCTTTATTGGCATTTGGAATTTCGATATCGGTCGGATCATCTTCTAAGCCAATAGAATCTTTTATCAATTTAATATAACCTTTTGCCAATAAATATGCTGAGTCCTTTGAATGGCGCAAAGAATCCTGCCGACGAACTTCCAGATAAATACGCTTAGGCATTAAGTTTAAATTAGACAATGTTTCTATTTGCTTCAATCTAGCCGGATCGGTAATAGAATCTTTTAAATACTTTTCTATCATCAATCCTACAATTGGCGCAGAATAGGTTCCACCAAAGTGACCACTGTTTTCTATTACACACATAATAGCGATCTTGGGGTTTTCTCTTGGAGCAAAGCCACAAAAGAAAGTATGATTGGGTTGCTTTTCGCCGTGATAATAGTTTTCTACTGTTCCTGTTTTACCGCAAATAACAATGTCTTTTATTTTGGCGCCGATACCTGTTCCCCTGTCAACCACACCTTGCATACCATCACGCACGGCTTCAAACACACTATCCGGAATGTCTGTGGGTGTATGTTTTATTTTATAAGAATCCATCAAACCAAATTTGTCACCACCTTCAATTGAATCCACTACATGTGGAATATAATACCATCCTTTATTGGCGATATACGCCATTTCATTAGCTACCTGCAATGGAGTAACACTTACTTCCCCCTGACCAATACTTACCGAACGAAAATTGCAATAATTCCATCTGCCTTTACCATATGTTTTATTAAAATATTCCGGTGTTGGAATATTTCCACGTTTTTCAGAAGGAACATCCACTCCCAATTTATGTCCTAATCCAAATGCAGACATGTACCTATCCCAATTAGACAAACTGCTGTCAATTGTCGGGTATTTAGAATTATCAATCACCCGTTGCATTACAGTAGCAAAATAAGTATTATCAGAAATAGTGATGGCGCTACGCAGATCAAAGGTTCCTTTATCGAGGCATTTCATTGGTTTTCCATAACCGCAACCATAAAAAGCACCGCTACAGGTCACTCTAAAATCAGTAGTAATAACACCTTCGTGCAAACCGATCAGAGCTTGTAAGGTTTTAAAAGTAGAACCCGGAGAGTAGGTGGCACTTACCGTTCTGTTCAATAATGGCAATGCCGGATTTAAGAATAACTCGGAAAAATGTTTACGACGTTGATTCCCTGTTAAGTATTTAGGCTGGTACGTAGGGGCACTTATCATTGCCAGTATACCGCCTGTTTTAGGATCTACAGCCACAATAGACCCTAATTTATTTTGCATTAGTTTTTCGCCTAATTCCTGGAGTTCAATATCAATAGACGTGTGTATTGCCTGGCCGGCTACAGCTGCAGTATCATACTTTCCATTTTCTAATTTTTCGGTTAAGCGATTTTTATTATCGCGTTTCCAATATTCAATACCTCGCTCACCCATCAACACTTTTTCATAGGTATGTTCAATCCCTGTCATACCTGCATAGTCACCTGCAGCGTACCCTTCATCTTTATGTTTTTTGAGATAATTGGTATCTACCTCAGCGATGTAACCCAATACGTTTGCTGCGGCATCATAAGGATAGTTGCGCACAGAACGCTCTTGTAAATAGAATGCCGGCTCAAACTTAAACATCACTTCATCTAACCTGGCTTTAGATTCTTCACTTAACAACGCCTCGAAAATAGAGGGGCGAATTTTTGTATTCTTAAAGATGAGATCTGCCATTCGTTTTTTAAACTCAACGGTATCTATATTTAAGATATTACAAAGCGCCATGGTATCAACGCCTTTTATTTTTGCAGGCACTACCATCAGATCATAAATGCTGGTATTATCCAACATCACCTTTCCTTTTTTGTCGTACACGATACCTCTGTCAGGATAAATGATCTTACGAAAGATACCCTGGTCCAAAGCCATTATTTTATACTTGTTGGAGAATACCTGTAAGGTGAGCAATCTTGCTATGATAACTACAAACATAGCAATGAAGATGAGCTGTATAGATGTTTTACGAGATTGATTGAAAACAGGCACGCTGCTTAATTGATTTTATCTTGATTGTTGAACAAAGGTATGCCGTACAAGTGAGTGACACAACGATGTTGGGTATAGTATAGAAGTTTGTTAACAAAAAAAATTAAACCGTATTTGTTCTGAACTTCTGTTTGCGGGTAAACATTATCTCCGTTACCAATATCAATAGTAAACTTATTATGGTAGATAACAATGTTTTTACCAAAAAATACCAAAGATTGGCAAACTGCCAGGCTTCTAATAAAAACAACCAGGCATTGTGAACAAGCGCAAGAATGGCGATATAAGTAGCATATGGACCGAAACCTCCTAAACTTTTTGCAGATGGTTCCTGGTAATTGGTATCTGCACCTTCCTGCGGAATAAGCAGGTTAATAAGAAAAGGGCGTATGTATGCAATAAGCACACAGGCTGCCGCATGAAAGCCGGGATTATGACGAAAGCTGTCTAACGTAATTCCCAATAAAAAAGCAACGATCATTAGTACGCTGCGTTTCATGTTAAAGGGCAGCCACAAAATAAAAAGAAAATAGATGTAAGGTGTTATCATGTAGTGTATATGCACTTTATCAAGCACATATACCTGTACCAGTATAAAAACAATAAAGCGTACTATGTGTTTTAATGCAGTGCTCATTCCCTTACTGTGCTTTCTTTTTTGCGTTTTCTAATAACTTATTGATCTCTTCCTTCTTTAAATTTTCAATGGCATAAATATATTGTAAGCTATAAAAATTTGCCGCTGACCTTATTTTTATAAAAAGATTGTTGCTGCTTTTATCTGGAACAATTTCAGATACCGTACCTACCAGCAATCCATAAGGGAAGATCAGCCCAAGTCCGCTTGTTACTACGGTATCGCCTTTTACTACTTTAGCGCTTTTACGAATTTCCTTTAATGTTAAAACATTAGGCTCCTGTCCGTCCCAAACTACAGTGCCATACTCGCCGCTCTTTTTAAGTTTTACGCTGGTATGACTATCCTTGTTCAATAAGCTCATTACAATAGCATAGTTATTACTAACATCTGTTACAATACCCACTACCGCATTGTTGGTATTAATAACTCCCATGTCCTTTTTTATGCCTCCGGTTGCTCCTCTTCCTAATTCAA